>JBBRVL010000098.1:0-11201 GCA_038246925.1 Chloroflexia bacterium | reverse complement strand
TTCGTAATTCGTAATTCGTAATTCGTAATTCGTAATTCCGTTAAGGAGAACCACAATGGCAATACTCGCACCGCTTTCCTGGCTGCGGGAGTACGTAGACATAAATGTGCCTGTTGATGAGCTTGCGCGCCGCCTCACTCTAGCCGGTATAGGGGTCGAGCACGTAATCACTATCGGCGCGGAGTGGGAGAACATATTCACCGGCCACGTCGCCCGCCTGGAACAGCACCCCAACGCCGACCGCCTCAAACTGGCGACAGTCGAGTATGGGGCTGAGAGTGCAATCACAGTGGTCACAGGCGCTCCGAATATCGAGCAGGGACAGAAGGTCGTGCTGGGACTCTTAGGCTCGCGCTACCTCGACCAGCACGCTTCTCCCGCCAAGTGGTCTACCCTCAAGCCTGCCAAGATACGCGGCATCCAGACCGAAGGAATGGTCATGTCCGAGGCGGAGCTTGGCCTATCCGAAGAGCACGAAGGCATAATCGTGCTCGACGCAACAACTCCGCTTGGCCTTTCTGCTCATGAGGTGCTGGGCGATACGATCCTTGAGATAGAGGTCACACCCAACAACGGGCGTATCCTGAGCATGATTGGTCTTGCCCGCGAGATCGCTGCGCTGCTTGGCACAGAGGTACGCTACCCCTCCACCGAATGGCAGTCGAACGGTCCTCCCGCTGAGAGCCTCTTGCAGGTCGAGATACAGGACCCCGACCTCTGCCCTCGCTACACCGGCGCTGTCATTCAAGGCGTGCGCGTGGGACCCTCACCTGCCTGGATGCAGCGCAGGCTTTCGCTCGCGGGCATGCGCCCCATCAACAATGTGGTGGACATCACCAACTACGTCATGCTTGAAATGGGGCAGCCGATGCACCCGTTCAGCTACAATGCCGTCGAAGGGGGCAAGATAATCGTCAGGCGAGCGCACGACGGCGAGAAAATCCTCACGCTTGACCACATTGAACGCACCCTCGACAGCAAGATGCTGGTAATCGCCGACGCAAACAGGCCGGTAGCTCTGGCCGGCGTGATGGGCGGAGCGGACAGCGAGATAGAGGAAGGGTCGAGCGATGTGCTATTAGAGTCGGCCCACTTCGAGCAGCGAGCCGTGCGCCGTACCGCTCGCCTCTTCAAGCTACCATCAGAGGCAGCATACAGGTTCGAGCGGTTCGTCGACCCCAACCTTACAGTGCCCGCGATGAAGCGTGCCGCTGAGCTGATGCGCCAGCTGGCTGGAGGCACCATCGCACAGGGCTACGTAGACTCATACCCACGGCCACTGAAGCCAGCTCATATTCATTTTTACACCTCGGAGGTGGAACGCCTGCTAGGCATCAAGGTACCACCTTCACAAATCGCGGAATTACTGGGCAGGTTGGAGTTCAAGGTGGACCTACCGCCGAATGCAGATGCGGTCGGCCAGGACACAACCATGCTGGTAGACGTGCCCTCGTACCGCAATGATGTCACGTTGCCTGCCGACCTGGTAGAAGAAGTGGCGCGCATGGTGGGATACGACCTCATTCCCGAAACACTGCCTGAGGGAGGTCTCCCGCCGCAGGAAGTCAATTACCAGTTCGAGACTGAAGAGAGAATCCGCGACCTTATGATCGCGTGTGGCATAGACGAAGTGATTACCTACAACGTCACCCACAGCGAAGCATTGCAGAAGCTTGCCCGCTTCGATGAGCAGGCCGAAAGAGGCAACAGCGATAGACCTACGTATCGCTCGTGGGACACCTCACGTCCCCTTATCACCATCGTGAACCCCCTCAGCATCCGGCAGGATGTCATGCGCCCCTCAATGCTTCCCAATCTGTTCGATGCGATGCGCCTCAATCTTCGCGCCCAGCCTGAAACACCTGTAAGGATATTCGAGGTTGGTAAGGTCTTCATGACGCGCACAGATGACGAAATTGAGCAGCGAAAACACGAAATGGACGAGGAACGCGAGCGCTATCCGCGCCTCAAGATGTGGGAGCCGGTCCCTTCGGAAGAGCGCCTTCCCCTGGAGCCTCGTCGCCTCTCCGGCATGATGAGCGGCCCACGAGACCCACGCTCACGCTTCTACCCGGATACGGAGCAGGCGTCGGCACAAATCGACTTCTTCGATACTAAAGGCGTGATAGAGGAATTGTTGCGGCACCTGCGCATCGAGAAGGTGGAATGGTCGCCTGTGGATGCCCCACTCTTCCACCCAGGACGCGTGGCGATGCTGCGCTCGAACGAGGTGGAGTTGGGCGTAGTGGGCGAGTTACACCCCTCTGTTGTGCGTGACTGGGACCTGCCGGAGCAGCGCGTCTGCGCGTGGGACCTTGACCTGGAAGCAATGATGAAGGTGATGCCCCAGCGCGTCCTTTACAACCAGGTAAGCCCATACCAGCCGGTGCGCCAGGATATGGCATTCATCGTCGAGGTAATGGTACCTGCGGCAGTCGTATCAGAGGCTATCAAGAAGGCTGGAGGCGAAGCGGTCACCGAGGTGAGCCTGTTCGACATCTACAGCGGGAAGCCAATCCCCGAAGGCAAACGCAGCCTCGCCTTCGCCGTAACGTTCAGTTCGCCCGAAAAGCCACTAACCGAAGAGGAAGTAACCCGCCTCCGCAAGCGAATAGCAGGAGCACTGAATAGAGATCTACAGGCTGAAATGAGAACGTAGTCGAATTACGAATTACGAATTACGAATTGGCTTACCTTTATTCGTAACCCAAAACAATATAAATCTTGGCGGTTACTTGGCGTTCTTGGCGTCTTGGCGGTTCCGTCGTAATTCGTAATTCGTAATTCATAATTCAAAACTCAAAACTCATAACTCCGTTCACCCCTGCGCCTTTGATTCCTCTTCTTCGGCCAGATAGATAACCTCTATCTTCTCTTTGTTGACTATAACGAGGTTACGCTGCCATGATATGTTAGGTCGCGCAACCATATAGATGGCAGCGTCTGTTATCGGCACAAAAAGCATGTCAGGGCGGTCCAGAAGACTCTGTAACGTTACCCCTTCGTTGAGATAGCACTGACCCCGAATAACGAACGTGTCTGTCAAGGCATAACATGGAAAGGGAGTTTTCTGCACATAAAACTCACGGCCTATCGGAATACCGCGCTGCATAGATCCCTTACTTGGAGGCGCTGATGGCGTCTCTGGAGAAGACGCGAAATGTATATGCGATTTGCCGACCGAAATCGGGGTCTCAAACCTCTTCGGTTGGGCTGTCTGGTCCAACGGTGCGACCACCGCACCCTGCACCGATAGGTAATTGACATCACGGCGATTCATCAGGTCGCTCATGCGCTTGAAGGGGCCGGTGATCTCCCCCTCAATATAGAAGCGTGCTGTATATACCTCTATTCCGTGGCTGTGCATAGCCGAGTGCGTGTAGGCAAAATCGTCCATCTCTTCCCTTCTTTGTGAAAAAGAATTCATTGTGGAATTCGTGTCCAAACCATCAGTAAACCACCATGTAGTATCTGTTGGTGGTATAATAGCAAGCATCCGAGGTTATTGCACACGTGAACTTGCCGCGCCCGTATCACTACTGACCGCCTCGGTCGCTTCGGTCGCCTGAATCGTCGAAATGTTCTTACAACCTCGCTGCATATTACCATAGAAAGAAAAGAGGGGCTAGAGTCTGAATGCGAGAAGCAGAACCAGAGCCGAACAAGAAAAGTGCCCAAGAGATCGGGCGTACAGACACCCAGCGTCTTGAAACCGCATCACGGCGTACGTACGTCCGTCTTAACAGCGACGAGAACCCTTACGGCTGCTCGCTGAACGTACAGGACATTCTTGGCTCGTCAGACCTGTATCACCTGCCGCCCGATCCGGTATGCGGCGACCTCAGAACAGCGCTCAGCGACTATACAGGCTTCTCACCTGAGCGCATCGTGGTCGGGGCAGGCACAACCGAGCTTACCGAGCGAATGTTCCATGCCTTCCTCGATGCCGGTGACGCCTTGATCACCTGCCCACCTTCGCTACCCCATCACAGCCCGTCCGCCTCAAGAGCGCGCGTTACCCTCGTGCAAGTTCCCCGCACCGAGAGCTTTGATGTGGACCGCGAAGCCATAATCACCGCCATGAGGCGACAGACTAATATCAAAATGGTCGTCCTCTCTTCGCCCAACAACCCGACAGGCAATGGCACTCCCCATACTACTGTCGCCCATCTGCTTCATACAGGCGTCTGGGTGGTGGTTGATGAGACCTACTTTGAGTTTTCCGACCGCACTGTCGCGCCCCTTGTAGCCGAGTTCGATAACCTGGTGGTGCTGAGGTCGTTCGGACCGTGGGCGGGGCTTCACGGTCTTCCGCTCGGTTATGCGCTCTGCTCGACACGGGCCGCTGCCCGCCTGCAACGACTCGCCCCACCGGGCGCTGTCAACCAGGCAGCACAACTGGCAGGGTTGGCATCGCTCCAGGATCTGGAAGCCCTTATGCAGCGAGTGCGGCGTATTCGACTGGAGCGTGGCCGCCTCTACCGGCAATTGCGTAAGCTCAACCTGCTCCAACCGCTTCCCTCTGCCGCCCCTTTCTTGTTATGCGGCATGACGCGAGGCATGGCTCAGAAGGTGCAGCGCCATTTGCAAGACGAAGGCATCCTTGTCAAGGCGATCAGCGACCGCTGGCTCTCGAACCACATACGCATAGGCGTCGGTAAGCCGGAAGATACCAATGTACTCATAACCGCTCTGAAGGAGCTTGCCGCCCAGCCCTATTTATGATCTATAAGGGAACAGACTGTAGGGGGGACCCTATGTGGTCGCCCTAGCGAGTGAGACAATGATCACAGGCCAGGCGGCGGCAATATGGGTCTGTGGCGCGTACCTTATCGCAGCCCTGGTCGGCTATGCAGGTTATAGAGCAAAGGCGCTCTCAGCGGGAGGAGCAATTGCTGCCTGCCTGGTAGGAGGTACAATCTTCGGCTTCGGTGGGCTGGCCTGGGCCTCAATACTAATTGCATTCTTTATCTCTTCAAGCGCCCTCTCCTTCTTCAAGGCATCTGATACAAGGAAAATACGAGCAACAGAAACGTTTGAGAAGGGCGGCAAGCGTGACGCAGCGCAGGTGCTCGCCAATGGGGGAGTGGCCGCAGTCTTGTCCGCCTTAGTTATCCCTCTAGGCAGCGCGGCCTATCCAAGTCTGTTTGCAGGCTTCGTAGGAGCGTTAGCCGCCGCGACTGCCGACACCTGGGCCACCGAGCTAGGTGTGCTCAGTAAGTCAAGACCACGGATGATAACCACCTGGGCGACGGTGGACGCTGGCACGTCTGGTGCTGTAACCTTAACAGGCATTGGGGCGGCATCTGCGGGAGCCTTGTTCCTGGGCATTGTCAGCTCAACTGCCTTACTGCTCCAGCACGAGGTACTTCTTGTGGCACATGGCGTGTTTCCGATAGTTCTGGCAGCCCTGGCCGGTGGGTTGGGAGGCTCGATGCTGGATAGCCTGCTCGGCGCAACGTTACAGGCGAGCTACAGGTGCCCGCTCTGTGAGAAAGCCACCGAAAGCCGCATACATCGCTGCGGTACTCAGGCTCACCTGACAAAAGGCATCACGGCTGTCAATAATGACGTAGTTAATTTTGTGGCAACGTTTGCGGGCGCACTGTTCGCAGCGTTTACTTATACGGTTGTGAGTTCCGCATTCTAACGCAGGTTCTTCCAGGATAGCCTAATATCAAGGAGCAATTATGGACAACGTTAACAAAGAGCAACAAGACACAGAGAGGTCCGCCGAGGAAATCGCCTGGGATGAGGAATTTGCGGAAACAAAAGGGAGCAGTGATTTCATCTCGACCGTGAGCGATCTGCTCGCGCTTGCCATAAAAATCCCCGTGGCAATAATCCAGATGCCTATCAATATGCTCCCCGCAGATACACGACGCCATGCGCGGTCGGCGGTTCGTGAAGGATTTTTGGCTGCGCGTTCGCTGGTAGGCGCAATTGGCGACGGCATAGAGAGCCTCCTCGCCGACCCGTCCGATTCACCCGCCCCGGTGAGCGGCCCTCCCGGCACATGGGGCACAGCGCGCCACACTCCTCAGCAGTCAAAGGTCGGGGGAAATACCGAGGCAGGTTCCAGCAAGGTCAAGCGAATAGAGGTTGAAGAGGAAGAGGCCCCGCCGGGTGAAGGGCGAGGCCTGAGAGCAGATATAGATTACTAAGCTGTTCGCGCCGGAGGACGTGGGTTGTAGCTCGCCGACTCGATTAACTCGCTCGGTGTATACGCTTCGACCTCGATGGGCGGAGGCATATTGAGCAAGCCTTCCATAGCGTGGAATTCGTACATACGCATCAGGGCGCGATCGGCATCGGTCATATGCTGGTAAAGCGCCTCGGTAAGACCCTTGCGGATCTCCGGCGGGAATAGTTTTGCGAATTTATTGCTCTCTATAGCAATAAACAGCTTGTAAAGGTCGAGCAGGGCCGTTGGGTCCATCGACAGATCGGTGTCGGTCAGACGCACCTTGCCAACGTGCATTCGCACCTTGAGGTCGTTTTCCCTCGCAAAGCGGTTGAGTTCATACTCAAACTCCATCGCCTTGCGTGAGTAACCATACATCACCAGCTTCAGATAGATAGCCTCTACCGTATATTTGAACAGTTCGGTTACTCGCTGCTTGTTCGGCGGCACAGCCTGTATCAATCCTAGCTTTGAGAGACCGTACAGGAGCTTGGCCGTATCAAACTGTGTGCGCTGGCGCTTGCGAGCAATCGTAGCCACGTCGCTTACCCCGTCCACCAGCAATAATACTTCCCGTGCCTCATCAGATAATGGGCCTGTCACGGGGCGAGGTAGCCTGCGGAACGCCATGAGGACCGAGGGAATTACGGGTGAGATGGCGATCCACTCATCGACGCGCCTGGTGCCTTCGATAATCAGTTTCTCCGCACTCACCGAAACAGGTATGCCGTCATTTTTGACCATCACATCACCCTGGAAGGTGAAACGACAGTTTCGCCAGAGGAAGAGGGTGTAGATAGTAGCTTCCATCATTTGCTCTTCGCACCATGAAAGCTCTTCATGAGTCACCAGGCGATAACGCAGCAAGAGGTGCGAAGCGTCCATAGGGCCGGTTGCGCCTTTTTCCAGCCCCGGAGCAACAAATGTCTCCAGCCCTTCGATGTCGTCGAACTCAGGATCCGTTATCGTCCCGTTCTGAGGGGTGAGATCGCCGGTGGTATGGCCTGTGGAGGGTCGCTTGAAGCCGTTGCCTTTTGCGCCCGCGCCTACAGAATCGGGCTGCGCGTGTTCTTCGTCTTGAAGGTTGAGGAGTAGCCGCCACTGCGGACCAACGGTTTCTTCAAGCTGTTTCGCTGTCAGCCGGCCCGCCTGGAGCAGTAGATCGACAACGTTGGGTAGCCTGGTAGCAGCCGCGATGTAGGTAATACGGCCCTGCTCATAGCAGATTGTGCGCGTGTTCCAGCCCTGGATCAGGGTGAGAGTGCCTGATTTTTGCGTGAACGACAAGGTCTGCAGCAAATCGGATAAGCTAAAACAGCCTATCCGGCCCTGCAAGTCAAAATCCTCTTTTTCGTGTGCGTCCATCAGTCATCCTGTCCAGTGCCTGCAACCCGGCGGACGGTCCGGAACGAGACGAAACTGGCGTGATAAGTTACCTGGCAGCTAGTGAATAGCTAGTCGCATAAGCTACCTACGCTCATCCTACCAATCCAGACGCGTCAAGGGAACGGGAAAATGGTCCTAACTTGGTATAGCCTAATGGGTAAGGGGTACTAATTCTTACTTCTAGATAACCCTTGTCATATGCCTAATTTCGGGTTGACCGAATCACTTTGGGTAGGTAGATCAAGGCCAGACCCGCAAGTATTAGGACGATAGGGGTACTCTGAATGAAGTCTAATCAGGACCATAAGGCTATATGCAAGGATTGGCGGTTGGCGTAAGATAAGGGGGATAAGAATATAGAGAGACAAAAACTGCTCCTCCTGGTCCGAGGCCTTGCAAAAGGCCTCTTTTCTTTTAACATTCTTGCCCTGTCTCCTGCAGGATGTCGCCACTCTCCCAGCTTACGTGAATAAACGATCCAACTTCACGAAAACAAAGTAGGCATCGAAGTTTTGTTGCTTCGATGCCTACTTTGTCATGGTACGCCCGGAGGGACTCGAACCCCCGCACCTGGCTTCGGAGGCCAGCGCTCTATCCGACTGAGCTACGGGCGCGTACCGTCAGAGTATAGCCCATGCACTACCTCGATTCAAGCCTGGGGCAAACCACATGGACAAGCAGGCACGTACCTTGCAGAGAAGAAACAGAGCCTACCACGTCAAGGCACAACACCCCTGGAGGATAGCATGTGCGCACCTAAAGACCCCGACCGCCCAGCCGTAAAGAAAGTCACACGAAATATAACCAAGTCTGTATCCCTCGATAAGAAGGTAAAGCAGATAGCCACCAACATGTGGATACGCGTCAGCAAGCTTCAAACGTGCTGCGGCCACCCAGGCCAGGCCGGCTGCTGAAAGTAGGCCCGCAAGATGCCTCGTGCAGGCATCAACTACACGACAAGCGAGCGTAGATCGTTTTCTTGACACTGCATTTCCAGTACTGTATAATGATATGCGGTCTTGAAGGAACCCTCTTTTAAGATTAGGTAGTTTGCAGACACGTACCTGAACAATATAAAGCGCAAGGCTCGGTATGCCGACGTAGCTCAGTGGTAGAGCAGCTGTTTTGTAAACAGCTGGCCGGGGGTTCGAATCCCTTCGTCGGCTCCATGGGCAGGTGCCGGAGCGGTCAATCGGAACTGGCTGTAAACCAGTCGGGCTACGCCCTACGGGGGTTCGAATCCCTCTCTGCCCACCGGCACAGGTGCTCTCCCATGAGCGTTGGTGTACCCTAAGCCTCCTTTGCGCCTAACTCCTCGATAGGCTCAAGCTCGTCTTGGTTGCACGACTTGTCCAGTACCAAGAGAAGCTGCACAATCTCTGCCATGAAGAAGTGCTCAAAGTGCAAAGAGGAGAAGGACGAGTCGCAGTTCCAGCGGAATAGCTCCGCGAAAGATGGTTTGCAAGACCAATGCAAGGCTTGCCGCAAGGTGACGGACAGGGCCATATATCTGCGACGCACACCGGAACAACAAGCACGTTACAGAGAGTGGAATCGTGTTAACATGGCACGTAATGTGCGGCTGACGTACGAATACCTACTGCAACATCCGTGCGTAGACTGTGGAGAGCCTGATCCTATCGTTCTTGAATTTGATCATATCAATGGAGAGAAAGAAGGGAACATCGCAGATATGATTCGCTCAGGACGGACCTGGAAGAGAATATCTGTCGAAATCGAGAAGTGCGAGGTTAGATGCGCGAACTACCACCGGCGGGCAACAGCCCTGAGGTCAGGTACGCGAAGATATATGTGGTACCGGGACGAGATGCCCACGTAGCTCAGTTGGCAGAGCGCTTTCTTGGTAAGAAAGAGGTTTCATCAGTTCGAATCTGATCGTGGGCTCCAGACAACACCTGGATCCATATGTACAAATAGGCTAAGGATCAAACGAAGTTAGTGGAATATCCTAGGAGGAACATAAGTTGGCAAAAGAGAAATTTCAGAGGACAAAGCCGCACGTCAACGTAGGCACAATCGGCCACGTAGACCACGGCAAGACAACCCTGACCGCCGCTATCACCAAGGTGATGGGCCTCCAGGGTCAGGCCAAGTTCGTGGCCTACGCCGATATTGACAACGCTCCCGAAGAGCGCGAGCGCGGTATCACTATCGCCATCCGCCACGTTGAGTACCAGACCGACAAGCGTCACTACGCTCACGTAGACTGCCCCGGCCACGCCGACTACATCAAGAACATGATCACAGGCGCTGCCCAGATGGACGGTGTTATCCTGGTCGTGTCGGCTCCCGACGGCCCCATGCCCCAGACAAGGGAGCACATCCTTCTGGCCCGCCAGGTGCAGGTGCCCGCCATCGTAGTCTTCCTCAACAAGGTTGACATGATGGACGACGAAGAACTTCTTGAGCTGGTTGAGCTGGAAATCCGTGAGGCTCTCGATAAGCAAGGGTTCCCAGGCGACGATACTATCATCGTTCGCGGCTCCGCACTCAAGGCGCTCGAGTCCACTTCCACCGACCCCAACGCCCCAGAGTACAAGCCCATCCGCGAGCTAATGGACGCAGTTGACAACTATATCCCGACCCCTGAGCGCGCCGTTGACCAGCCGTTCCTCATGCCGGTAGAAGATGTATTCGGCATCAAGGGCCGTGGCACGGTTGTTACGGGCCGCATCGAGCAGGGCAAGGTCCGCGTCGGCGAGACCATCGAAATCATTGGCATGAACGATGAGGTCCGCAGCACTGTTGTGACCGGCGTCGAAATGTTCCAAAAGACACTCGATGAGGGTCTGGCGGGCGATAACGTCGGCTGCCTCCTGCGCGGCATCGAGCGCACCGACATCCAGCGCGGCCAGGTGCTGGCAACGCCCAAGTCGATCAAGCCGCACACCAAGTTCACCGGCCAGGTGTACGTACTGAGCAAGGAAGAGGGTGGCCGTCACAAGCCGTTCTTCACAGGCTATCGCCCTCAGTTCTACATCCGCACAACTGATGTGACAGGCACCATCGCTCTCCCTGAGGGTGTTGAGATGGTTATGCCCGGCGACAACATCGACATGACAGTCGAGCTGATCGTCCCGGTGGCTATCACTGAAGGTCTTCGCTTCGCAATCCGCGAAGGTGGCCGCACGGTAGGCGCGGGCGTCGTCGCCCAGATACTCGAGTAAATTGCAATAGCCCTCGGGCTGTGTAAGCAAGTTTGAAACGTGAAACGTGAAACGTGAAGTAGACAGTCTACACGCAATCACGTTTCACGTTTCATTTTTCACCAAAGGAAACTGAAATGGCAAAGAAAGCAGATCGCATCATCATCTATCTCGCGTGCACCGAGTGCAAGGAGCGCAACTACACAAGCTCCAAGAACAAGCGCAACGACCCGACCAGGCTTGAATTCAACAAGTTCTGCCGCCGCTGCCGTGCCACCCGCTTGCACCGTGAAACGAAGTAGTTACGAGTTGTTAGTTGTTAGTTGGGTCTTATGCTAGTTATTTGGAGGTTTTGAGCGAATAATGAGCAGCTATTTACTGCTGGAAAGGCAAACACAGCCTAGTTGGCTACAAAAAGCACCTGTTCTCACCCGTTTTTGGCCTGTGCAGGCACAAGTTTGCCA
>JBBRVL010000097.1:0-11220 GCA_038246925.1 Chloroflexia bacterium | reverse complement strand
TGAACTGTTCCTCTGCCTTTGTGTATTCCCCAAGGTGCAGGGCAACATGGCCCAGGCTGTACATCGAGTTACTCACCCAGCCTTTGTGGCCCAACTCCTCGTGGATAGCCAGAGATTCCTCATAAAGCGCTCGCGCCTTGTCGTAGTCGCCCTGCAGACGCGCTACCGCGCCCAGCTCGGTGAATGAGCGTGCTATGCCCCACCTGTCGCGCATTCCGCGCCTCACCTGCAGGCTCTCCTCGAAATAAATACGCGCCTTTTCGTAGTCACCGTTATTGATGCATATATACCCCATGCCCATGAGCGCCCACGCGAGACCCCACGGATCACCGAACTCTCGCGCCGCTACCAGGCTCTCCTCGTAGTAGGTTCGAGCTAGAGGTTCATTGCCCTCGGCTGCGGCAACGTTGCCCAGGTTGTGAAGGATGAGAAGCATGAGCCACTTGTCGTCCAGTTCGGTCGCTATAGAGAGCGCCTCATCGAGCAGAATGCGCCCGTTGCGTATATCACCCTGGTCATAAGCAAGCCTCCCCGCCGAGTTGAGCGCCCGTGCGGCGACCGCCGTGCGCCCCTCATGAGCAGATCGGGGCGGGTACAACATCAGAGCAGATGCCAGGCGCTCTCGACCCTCGGTGTAGTGACCGTGCAGTTCCCAGAACCAGCCAAGCTCTCCCGCCAACCTTAATCCAAGTTCTACCTCGCCCTGTGCCAAAGCCCAACTCATCGCTGCCCTGAAATTACCATGCTCCATCTCCAACCTCTCTAACCATTCGGTTTGCTCAGACCCACGTAGTTGCACATCACCTGCTTCCGCCAGGGCTAGAAAATATTCGGCGTGGGCGCGCCTCATAACATCTTCCTCCCCGCTCGTGGTCAGGCGCTCCAAAGCATATTCGCGTAACGTCTCCAACATACTGAAGCGAGCATCGCTTCCTGCGACTCCTTGATGCTCTCGACGGCGCTGTAGCAGGCTCTTGCTGAGCAAGGATCCCAGGCCCTCCAATACCTCCATGGGCAGCTTGCCTTCAGAATTGCATACTCCCTCGACCGAAGAAAGCGTGAAGCCGCCGACGAATACGCCTAGCCTGCGAAATAGCGCCTGTTCGCTTGCGTCGAGCAGGTCGTAGCTCCATTCTATAGCATCGCGTAGCATACGATGGCGCGGAGGCAGATCGCGGGGGCCACCGACCAGTAGACCTAAACGGTTATCCAGGCGCGCCTGTATCTCTGTTGGCGAAAGGAGGTTTATGCGCGCTGCCGCAAGCTCTATCGCTAGGGGCAGTCCATCGAGGCGTGTGCAGATGGCGACGACCGCTTCGGTATTGTCGTCGGCAAGGGTGAAATCAGGATCGACAGCCTGTGCTCGCGCCACGAACAAAGCTACAGAGGAATAGCCTGCTACTGCATTAGCAGAAAGTCGTTGCTTCATGTCAGGCAGCGTCAGAGGCCGAACGGAAAATTGTTGTTCGCCACGTATGTTCAAGGCGGCACGGCTGGTGGCTATGATTTTAACTGTCGGGCACGCTGATATTATCTCCGCAAGTACTGGGGCCGCGCCCAGTACTTGCTCGAAGTTATCCAGAACAAGCAAGGCCCGCTTGCCATGCAGGAATTGGTGAAGGCCTGCGCCCAGAGGTTGATTCACGACCTCGGTCACACCAAGTGTCTGTGCGATTGTCGGCAGCACCAGTTCTGGATCGGTGACAGGAGCTAGGCGAACCAAGAATACGCCGTCTGAGAAGTAGTCCATCAGCCCAGTCGCCAAGTCTATGCCCAGGCTTGTTTTACCTATACCAGGAGGGCCGGTAAGTGTCAACAGGCGCACGCCCTCCTGCCTGACGAGGCCGGTCGCGGATGCAATCTCTTCCTCTCGTCCTATGAGGGCAGTTGCCAGCGAGGGGAGGTTATTGGGTACAGGTTGCGCGGGGCCGCGTACCGCAGCCTCCGCGCTCTCGGATCCTTGAGCAAGCGATAGAGCCGGACCGCCCAGCGATCCTGTCCTGGCGAAATTGATGAATGCCTGCTGTTCGTCGGTCGGGATCTTGAGGTACTCAACGAGTAGTTCGGCCACCTGCTTCGAGGGGCGGCGAACGCCAGCCTCTATCTTGCGGATGGTAACGTCCGAGCAACCTATCCGCTCTGCGAGGTCTTCCTGGGTGAGGTCAAAGGCTTTGCGGCGCTGCTTGAGCCATTGGCCGAAGGATGCCGGTGCTGTCCCGTGCATGATGTCTTCTCGTATGGTGGATGATAGCCTGGCTCAGTGGTGTCAGGTGGCGAATTGGCAGCAATTGTACCGCTTTTTGTACCGCTTTCTGTGCCGACCATTATAGCCCATCCTCCCCTATGATGTGAACAGTCGCAAGACACCAACTTTTTTGTCAATTCAAGTAAGGAGAAATAAGAAATGAAGAAATTTAGCAACGTGTTATTACTCGGATCAGCGCTACTCATGGGCTTCATCGGCTCGGGTGGGGCAAGCATGGTGAGCGCCCACGGTGGCGACACCACCAGGATACATGCCTGTGTGAACCCCAATAGCGGCAACATCAAGATCATCTCGCCGACTGAGACGTGCCGTGATAACGAGACTACTCTGGATTGGAACATCCAGGGCGCTGTTGGTCCCATCGGCCCAGCCGGTGCAATAGGTCCAGTAGGACCGGCAGGACAACGCGGCGAGCAGGGCATAGCGGGAGCAGTCGGACCACAAGGGCTGCAAGGGCCTGCGGGCACTCCCGGCCAGAACGGGCAGAACGGCGACCAGGGTCCGGCAGGGCCAGCCGGTCCAGCAGGTGCGTCCGGGGGCTTTGTGAGCAATCTCGTATACGCTGATTTGAGAGGTCTTGATCTGCGCTACCAGAACTTTGCAGGAAGGAACCTGAGTCACGCCTTCCTGATATTAGACAACCTGATTGGTGCCAATCTGACTGATGCCAACTTGACTGGTACCTTTCTGTCCGGTGCCAACTTGACCAATGCCATCCTGAGCAATGCCAACTTGACCAATGCTAACCTGGGCAATGCCAACTTGACCGGTGCCGACCTGAGCAATGCCGACCTGACTGGTGCCAGCCTGTTGGGTGCCAACCTGAGTAACGCCCACCTGATTGGTGCCAACATGACTGGCGTTATCTACAACGGGACCATCTGCCCGGATATGACTAACTCGAACAACAACGGTGGCACTTGCAGTGGCCATGGCGCTCCATAGTGTCGAAGCTGCCAGGCAACTACCAAGTCGAGGCTAATCAAGTTGGGACACGCTAAGGTGGGCAACATGAGTACAGAGCATTCGCAATTCTTCCTGGTGAGGCTGTGGAGCGACCCGGCGGGCAACGGCAAGGTGGAGTGGCACGGCAGGCTGCAACACGTTTTGAGCGGCGAGGCACATTCTTTCGGGAACTTGACCATGCTGATAGACCTTCTACTTGCTGTCTTGCCCGCCGCTTCACCCGATGACGAGGATCTCCACGGACATGAGGGGGAGCGCGCGCCGCCTGAGGCAATATGAGTATCGACCTCGAATATCTATAGTGCAGTTCAGGCCTGCTGCTTTCAATGGCCTACATGTGACTACTATCGAAATTTCAATTCAGAAGGAGAAAGGAAATGGACAAGATTATGCGTATTCTAATGGCATTTATCGCAGTGACCACTATCTGCCTGGGTCTATTTGGTTCAGGGAGTGGAGCGAGCGCACAAACAACTCAGGCGGCACAGGCTTATGGCTTTGTGCTCAACGAAGACGGCAACTCTATCACGGTAATAGAGGCATCGACCAGCAAGGTGCTCATCGTGCATGACATGAACGGCACGCTCAACAAGCCGCACCTCTCGGCTTACGACCCGGCCACTCGCAGATTGTATGTCGGCAACAAAGGCGCGAACTTTGTGGTGTTCGATATGACCGACGTGATGGCTCCTAAAGTAGTCGCCAATTTCAAGCCGGGCGGTAACGGTGAGATACATCGGGTAGTGCTGGCGGGCGGCATGGTCTGGTTGGCGCACGAAGGCGACAGTACAGTGTACGCCTATGACGTGAACGACCTGAGCTCGCCTAAAGTCAAGCTCGGCAAAGAGTTCGGGTTTGATACAACCCACGGCCTTACTATGCGTCCCGGCACGAACGAACTCTGGGCGACAAACCGCCCGACCAAGGGCAAGGGCACGGTGCTTCGTATAGACGTTCAGACACGGTCGGTGATCGGCCAGCCGCTGCAAACTACAGGCGTGGAGGGCGACCGCCCCAACAACACCGAGTTCACCCCTGACGGCAAGTGGGCTTATGTAGTCAACACAGGGGCCAAGGCGACCCAGGTGACTGTGATAGACGCTGGGAAGTTCGAGGTAGTAAAGCAAATCGACCAGGACGCGACGGTTGGCCTGGCTCCCCATGCTATCGTATACGATCCTGTTTCAACACGGATGTTTGTGGTGAACAAGGATAGCCCTACCCTGTCGGCTATCAGCACCAAGACAAACAGCGTTCTCGGATACTTCACGATAGGCGCCGAACCACACGGCATCACGCTTGGCCCCGACGGTTTGATCTACGCCACGGCCAAGAAGGGCAACAAGGTGATCGCGTTCGACCCACAAAGGCTGATGGTCGTGAAAGAGATAACCGACCCCAAGATGATCGGACCCCACCAGATTATCTTCACGGCAGCGTTTGTGCAGCCGACGGCCACGCCTGTTCCGGCACCGCCAACAGCGACGACCGCTACCGCGCCGGAGGGTTCTCCCACCCAGGCCGTGTCCCAAACAGAGCCGACCAGCGTGCCTCAACAGCCTACCCCCGAGCCTGAGGTCTTTCCAACGCCCGGAGGTGTAGTAATCGCTCCCGTGGGGATGCCTCATACCGGCGAGTCGTCGTTTGATCTTTCCCTGCTGGTGCTCTCTTTGTTGTTACTCATAGGAGGGGGCCTCATTTTGAGCCTCCGAGCCAGGAAAATAACACGTTAGCTCTTCACACGGAGCAGAGAAAAAGCCCCTCAGATTGAAGGGGCTTTTTCTCTTAAAGGTGTGTCGGGCACTATCAATAAGCGCCGACAATCCAGTTGCCGGGAGCTTTAGGGTCGTTGCTGCGGTAAAAATCTTCGACTAATTCGTACACTTCATCTCTAGAGAGGTATCCGTCGCCGTTCGTATCAAGCCTGGGGAAGACATCGGCCACCAGGTCCTCTTCGATATTGTAAGCTTTGTAGAAGAGCCTGTACTCTTCGGGGCTGATTTTGCCGTCTCTGTTCACATCGAGCATGTCGGCAATGATCATGGCGGTCGAGTTGATAGTACGCTCTGCGCCTTCTGCCGAAGCGAGTATGGTGTCCATGTACTCGAACCACTCGTCGAGGCTGACCTTGTTGTCGCCGCTCTTGTCGCCGAAGGTGAGAAGGCCGCTCCAGGCGAACATGAAGCGCATGTATAGGTCATCGTACTCGGGCACGCCCGGCCCCCAACCCATGATTTCCCCCAGGTTCTTCACCGTCTGCTGATAATCCTCGACTTCGAGGAAGCCGTTGCCATCGCTGTCGTGCCAGTTGAACAATCGCGTAAGCTTTCGTTTCTGCAGTTCGGTAAGCATGAATACACCTGCCTCGCTAAAGAAGTGCCAAGAGGTTGAATGGCGCAGTATAACAGCGTGCCAGGGAGGTGTCAATCAGGGATCAGGGATTAGGGGTTAGGGATTAGGGATTAGAAGGCAGTAAGCAGTAAGCAGTAGGCAGTAAGCAGTAAGCGGTAGGTAGGAAATATGAATCAGTGACCGGTAATCTCGTTCCTAATCCCTGATCCCTGGTATAATGCGTGTGACGCTATCATCGTCCCGTGCGTATATCCTAGTAGGAGGACCAGTTATGGGCAAGGCGTCGAGGATTAATAAAGTACTACGGACCGGGTATATCCTGTCGGTGGTATTGGGTTTGGCGTTGCTTGTAGTGGGGGGCCTGGTAAGGGCCACTCCGGTAGAAGCTGCACCTTTATATCGCGTTCAGGAAACCCCCGGCTTCGTGTATGTCGCCCCTTTCAAGCTGCCGATTACACCAATCAGCGCCGAGTATTACAACCGGCTCATAAAGACTGCGGAAGATGACGGCGCGGCGGCCCTCGTGGTGCAGCTTGACACGCCGGGCGGGTTAGTCGATTCGATGCAGGTCATGGTGCAGCGCACGCTCGCCAGCCGCGTGCCTGTAATCGTCTATGTGTCGCCGCAGGGCGCTATGGCAACCTCGGCGGGCGTGTTCGTGGTCTACTCGGCGCACGTGGCGGCGATGGCCCCGAACACCACAATAGGTTCCTCCGAGGTGCTTATCCAGGGCGGTGAGGGGACAGATAGCGGTACACCGGAAAGTGGCGATGCTGCTGCCCTGCGCCGCAAGGCCACCAACCTCCTTGTCTCGCAGATACGCAACCTGGCCGACCAGCATGGCCGTAACGCCGACTTCGGCGAGAGGGCCGTGCGCGAGAGCGCCAATCTCCAGTCCCAGGCTGCCCTCGATCAGAAAGTAGTAGATGTGCTTGCGTCCGACGTAAACGCGCTGCTTGACGAAATAGACGGTCGTCAGATCAGCCTGAACGGCGAGCGTGTGACCCTACAAACGAAAGGCGCGGCGATACGACCTCTATCGGCCAACTTCGCCGAAGAGGTGCTTCTGCTCATCACGAATCCGAGCATAGCGTTTATCCTGATCAGCCTGGGCACGCTCGGCCTCACGTGGGAATTCATCAATCCTGGCTCGGTCTTCCCAGGCGTGGTCGGTGCACTTTTCTTACTGGTAGGCTTCCTCGGGTTGGGTACACTGCCGATTAACGCGGCGGGGCTGGTTTTTCTGCTGTTGGCGTTCGTGCTTTTCGCAGCCGATATATTCATGCCGTCGCATGGCATCCTAACAGCGGGCGGTATCACCGCGCTTGTGCTCGGTGGCCTGCTGCTGATCAATACGGGGGGCGTTCCTGGCGTGCCTGTAGTATCGCCTTTCGTTGTCACGGGCGTTGCTACCGGACTGGGCGCATTCTTCTTCTTTGCGGTCGTCAAGGTCTTACAGGCACGCAAGCTGAGACCGTCTACCGGCAGAGAAGGTCTAGTCGGTAGCATTGCCCAGGTCCGTAACGATCTTGCTCCGCAAGGGATGGTATACGTAGCGGGCGAGTTGTGGCACGCCGAAAGCACCGATGGCGATATTATTGTGTCAGGCCAGCCCGTGCGCGTCGTCGGCATGGAAGGGCTGCGCCTGAAGGTAATGCGTGAGTAATTACGAATTACAAATTAGCCGTCAGCCGTCAGCCGTCAGCCGTCAGCTATAAGCTAAACTAAGAATAACTTGGCGGTTACTTGGCGCTCTTGGCGTCTTGGCGGTTCCATCGTAATTCGTAATTCACAAGAAGGAGTCTCAACAGATATGGACAATCTATTTAGTTTACTGGCTTTCATAGTGCCGCTGGTGGTTGTGCTATTCAGCGTTGCCGGGTCGGCGGTGAAGGTTGTACAGGAGTACGAGCGCGGAGTCATCTTCCGACTCGGTAGGTTGATCGGAGCGAAAGGGCCTGGCCTCTTTTTCATCATTCCGATTGCCGACCGCATGGTGAAGGTCGATCTGCGTGTAGTAACGCTCGACGTGCCCGCGCAGGAGGTTATCACTCGTGACAACGTGACCGTGCGGGTGAACGCGGTGCTATTCTTCCGCGTGTTCGACCCGGAGAAGGCGGTAGTGGCTGTTACCGACTTCGTGCGGGCCACCCACCAGATTGCTCAGACCACCCTGCGCAGCGTGCTCGGCCAATCGAGCCTGGACGAACTGCTTTCTCAACGAGAGGAAATCAACCTGAAGCTCCAGCAGATCATTGACGAGCAGACCGAGCCGTGGGGCATCAAGGTCGGCATCGTAGAGGTGAAGGACGTAGAGCTTCCCCAGAGCATGCAGCGGGCTATGGCAAGGCAGGCCGAGGCCGAGCGCGAGAAGCGGGCCAAGATCATCCATGCTTCGGGCGAGTTCGAGGCGTCGAAGATGCTCACCGATGCCGCCGGTGTGATCGGCTCTGAGCCTGCGGCTATCCAGCTCAGGTATTTGCAGACCCTTACCGAGATCGCCGCCGAGAAGAACTCGACCATCGTTTTCCCGATACCTATCGAGATACTGAGCCTTATACCGAATGTGTTGAGTAGACTGAATGCCGGACATGACAGGAGCGGTAGTGGAGAGACCACCACACCTGAGCCTGAGTCTGAGCTACCACCCTCTCTTGACACTTTGCCTGTAGCCGCCAGTGCGGGCACCATCTCAGAGGGTATCAACGAACCTGCTAGACCGCTCCTCGACCTTGACGATGAGGCAATGAAAGCGCGCATGGCCGAGCGGTCCCACTTCCTGGAAGGCGAATTCGACGCGTCTGCGGATGAGCAGTCTTCCGCAAAAGATTAGTTACGCTTGGATACTGCGAGTACTCTCGGAAGAGCGCCCACGTGGGCGCTCTTCTTTTTCCGGGACTTATTCACAGGAGAAGTAGAAGCCATACTGTGCTACTCACAAAGTTGTAGAACTAATTTCCTTCTTTAGGCGGCTTACAGGGAACCTTTTCCAATATACAATCGTCATATCCAATATGAGATACCTTCGACAAAGAAGGGATAAGTAAACAAATATATCAGGAGGAAGAATATGAAATCAGAGAGTAGCAGACTTTTAGCAGGGGTCAGTATCATGGCATCCACAGCCCTCGTGCTGGCGGCATTCTCGGTGGTATGGCTTTCACCGCGAGAGGCATCTACCGCTAAGGCCCAAGCAGATAGCATAAAGCCGTCGCAGATCACCGTGCGCGGCAGCGGCAGCATCAGTGTCAAGCCCGATACCCTGGTCATGACCGTCGGAGCCAGCATCCAGGACAGCACAGTGAAGGCGGCCCAGGCCCAGGTGACTGCCGTTATGGACTCTATAGAAGCCAAGATCAAGGCGGCAGGTGTCGCGGAGAAGGACTACAAGACTGTCCAGTATAACGTCGAACCGGTGATGGACTACGGCAGCAGCCCGGAGAAGGGCGGGGCAGGAGCACCCAAACTCGTCGGGTTCCGTGTAATCAACATGCTCGAGGTCACACTGCGTGATACCACACGAGCACCTGATCTTCTTGATGAGCTTACCAGCGCGGGGGTGAACACTATATACAACATCAGCTACACGCTCGCAGATGCTGACAGCCTCTCCAAACAGGCTTATGACAAGGCGGTCAAGGACGCTGAGGAGCGCGCCACCAGGCTGGCAAGTCTGTCGAACATGAACCTGGGCCGTATCATCAGCGTAACGGAGCCTTCGGCCAACCAGCTGGGTATCCTCTACGGGGACATGGGCAAGGGCGCGGGTGGGGGCGGCGTCTTCCCCGGCCAGCAGAACCTTCAGATCGACGTGATCGTCAGCTACGAGGCAACCGCGAAGTAACGTCGTTAGATACTCTTCGACAAAGACCCAAAAGCCCCACCTGTATGGAGGGGCTTTCATTTTAGCTACTGAAAGTAACAAGGGCGGACACATTGGTCCGCCCCTACTAATCTATTTCGCGGAAACGATAGCCAATGCCTGGCTCGGTCACGATATAAGTGGGCCGTTCGGGGCGCTCTTCGATTTTACCACGCAACTGGCTTATATATACCCTGAGCAGTTGCGTATCGCCCGCATATTCAGGCCCCCATACTTTGTGGAGGAGCGTACGGTGGGTGGTAACCTTGCCGGTGTTGCGTACCAATGTCTCCAGGAGGTTGAACTCGGTGGGGCTGAGGCGTATCAGTTCGCCTCTTAGTGTAACTGTATGTCGGACCAGATCAAGCACCAGATCTCCGATAATGATAGGTTCGGGAGGAGTAGACGACTCGATACTATCTCGATGGCGTAACGCGACTCTGATGCGTGCCAGCAACTCGCCGATGCTGAACGGCTTGGTGAGATAATCATCGGCCCCGCTATCAAGGGCAGCTATTTTATCTTTGTCCGCGCCTCGAACCGAGAGCACGATAATAGGAGCCATTGTAAGCTTACGTATTTCTCCCGTAAGCTCTATGCCGTCCGTATCGGGCAGCCCCAGATCGAGCAAGATAATATCAGGTTCAAAGCTACTGAGCTGCGCCAGTGCATCAGCGCCTGTTGAAGCAGTAGATGCATCAAAGTCGTGTCCCTTGAGAGCAGGGCGCAGTGCCCTGGCAATTGCAGGTTCGTCATCGACGATAAGCACTCTCATGTTGCGCATTTACGTTATGTTTTCACTGCGGTCACAGAACCAGCGGGTATAGTATGGCTCGAACCAGATGCAACGGGTAATGTGAACGTTACTTTGAGGCCACCATCAGTGAGGTTCTGCGCCCAGATGCGTCCGCCATGCGCTTCTATCAGACCGCGGCTTATTGCCAGACCCAATCCCATGCCCTTTATTTGCTTCTGGCCTTCCACTCGGTAAAACTTGCTGAACAGGTTTAGCAGATGCTCTGCGGACACGCCATCGCCCTTGTCAGATACGCTCACCTCTATCTTGTCTCCGGCTCGGCGCGCGTCTATGCTGATAGGTGTGCCCACCGGGGTATACTTGAGGACATTCTCAAGCAGGTTCGTTATCACCTGGTCGATCTCGGTGAAGTCGAGCAGCACTAACGGCAAGTCACTCTCTATCCTTCTTATCAAGGGACGAGTCTCCAGGCGGGCGTCGAGGCGCTGCAAGACCGCCTCTATGACTTCCCCGATAGAATACCACTCTTTCTCAGGGCGCAATGCTCCGGCCTCGATCCTGGACATCTGTAGAAGGTTGCCGACCAGCTTATCGAGCCTGAGCGCTTCGTCATAAATAGCCTGTAAGAACTCATGCCTGGTTTCTTCATCCCACTCCATTCCCGGCTCGAGCAGGCTAGTAACCGATGCCATGATGGAGGCGAGCGGGGTGCGTAAGTCATGCGACACGGTCAGCATCAAGGCTGACCTCAACTCATCTGTGCGCGCCAGCACCTCAGCACGCTCGGCTTCCCGCAACAGGTGAAGCCGGTCTATGGCGACTGCTGCCTGGTCGGCAAATGCAGCCAATACGGTACGCTCGGCTGAGCTAAAAGGATTGTGGCCGGTCTTATCTGCCACCCCAAGCACGCCAATAGTGCCCCTTCCCGCCCGTAACGGCGTGAAGATACTTCCCGTACTCTTCGGCGCAGCCGAGTCTCTTAGTCCGACATTGCTTCCGTGCTGGAAGGACCACTCC
>JBBRVL010000096.1:0-11222 GCA_038246925.1 Chloroflexia bacterium | reverse complement strand
GACGTGTCATGCCCTGTTCGCGTGCCGTAAAGATGGGGGGTAAGGAGAGAGGGCATGACACGTCATGCCCCTACGAATGAGTTTTATCTTTCCCATACCATCAGTTTTGTTAGGAACTCTAACTCTCCAGCTTTCCAGGCCTGTGCAGCCAATCCAAAAGTGACTTTATACTGCCCGTTGCCAGAGCCATGGATGTATCAGCGGCTCCGTAGTAGAGGTTGATGGTGTCACCGTCGGGGCCGATAGTATACCCGCATGGGAAGACCACATTGCCCACATCTCCGAGCAGCTCATACGGCTCCTCTGGCCCGAAGACCCACTGGTCGCCGCGCAACAGGCAGCGTTCAGGCGCTTCAAGATCAAACAGGGCAAGACCGAGCCGGTAGATACAGCCGGAGCAGGGTTGCCGCACGCCGTGATAGATAACTAACCACCCTTCAGAGGTCTCAATCGGTGGTGGGGAGAGGCCAATCTTGCGAGCATCCCACCAGCCCCCATCCCTGGCTTCCAGCATCAGCTTATGGCTTCCCCAGTGCCTCAGATCGGGCGAATATGAGACCCAGATATGGGCACCCCACTGGCTGACCGGACGGTGGACTAAAATCCACGACCCCCCGATCCGCCGTGGCAGCAGCGCCGCGTCTTTGTCCTCTGGTGGCATCACCACGCCAAGCCTCTCGAAACTGCGGAAATCTTCGGTGAGGCAGAGCGAAACGCCCGGTCCTGTAGGCCCATATGATGTATAGGTGATGGCGTATTTCTCCAGTTCCGGGACGTGAGTAATGCGCGGGTCTTCAATGCCCCACAACTCTTCGGGGTAATTCTGCGGGTCCGGCATGAGAGTTGGATGGTCGTCAACCTTCCACCCGTCTACACCATTTTGCGACCGCGCCGCGCACAAGTGAGACATACCTGTGCGATCTTCAACGCGACAAAGAAGCAAAGTAGTGCCATCGGCAAGGAGGGTTGCCCCGGCGTTGAAAACGGTATGGGCAGGGTAAGGCCAGTCCGCAGCAGTCAGGATCGGATTGGCTGGATGTCGAGTGAATAGCGCCTCATTTCTATCGCTCATAGGTCTTCCCTCACATCTCCTATCGCCACCATGACAAGTCGCTTCGTCCCTTGAGGCTCCAGACTGCTTTGACATTGCCTGTCACTAACGTATCGCCGGTGCCATCATAGAAGACGGCTCGCAATTCTCTTTGTGAGTTTACGTAAGCAAGCATCGAGCCGTTAGCCGGCATGGCTATAGTGGGTATTTCCGTGTCATACGGCCAATCAGCTTCTGCGATCAGCTTAGCTCCAACCCTACTTTGCCCGTCTTCCTTCTGTAAAGAATAGACCCTTTGCGTGTGCCCACGGTTGATACCTTCCTCGTTTTGTATGGCAACTATTACGTAGTCGTCTAACGGGGCAAACTGGGTTATCACTATCTGGCTGTTTGAAGCTGGAAATGGTTTACTGTTCCAGGACTGTGATTGCAGACTTATGCCTGCCACACTAATGATCGGTCCGTCGCCTCGCTGCCGCCGAGATGCTAGGTACCACCCATCGTGCGAAAATGCCGAAAGGTCGCGCCGGTAAGCTCCGTCCGTCCCCTCGCGCCACAGCACGTCGGTGGTGTCAGCCTCCAGATCATGAACGAGCAAATGTTCCATACCGTATTCAACGTGGTCCACTATAACTTTCGCCGGGCCCGCTTGCGTAGGTACGAAAGATGCGCTGAGGCGACTATCCATCTCAATGCCGCTCCACGACAGGCTCCGCAGTGTGCGCGATAATGGTTGTTCTCCGGCGGCCAGAGCCGCCTTGTCGAGCCGCAGGACCGATGCAGTCCTCGTTATTCTGGGCGCGCCGTTTTGTTGGCTCAAGTAAAGCAGCCACCGTCCATCAGAACTGAATGACGCCTGGTACACCTCGCCCTGGACAACATTCAAGAGTTGTCGGTTTTGACCTGCTGCCTCCGCCAGATAGAGATACGTTTCTCTATCACTTCCCCTCGCATTTCCCTTTGCTTCGGCTATCACCACCCGTGCGCGGGCAGGGTCTACTCCGATGACACGCTTGCCGCTAGCCAGGTCGGATACGCGCACGACATCGGCGCCGCCGGGGAAGTACTGGCTCCAATAGGACACCTCATAACCAAAGAGGCCACTGCTCGGTTGTGAACTGTACCACCATAACCCTCTCTCTGTGAACATGCCGGCGCCATTTCTATCCAGCTGAGGCAATGGCAGGGTAGTCATTATACCGTCTAACCGCGCCAGCACCGGTATGCGGCCAGGAGAGGGCTGGGGCTGCCCGAACGGGTCTTGCAACACTGGATTGTGGTTCCAGGTGTAGTCTGTTTCCTTGCGGGGCCGGTCGTATATAATAGCGGTCCCATCAGGCGATATGGCCCGCACCACACTATTTCTATCACTGCCTGGGAGCAGAGTGGAGAGTCCTTGCCTGTCGCGTATGTATAGTCCGGGCGAAGGGCCGTCGTCAACCAGGTATACGATGCCCTCCAGTCCATCGTTTAGCACGCTACCTTTTGCCTGAGCCAGTAAGGCGGCGCTATCACGATATGCGGGCTGGACCTCCTGTAGCTGCTGGAGCGCGGTAATGCTGGCTCTCCAATCCTGGCGTACTGTGGCTTTCAGCCCTTCAATGTACAGTTGATCACGCTCCGCAACCTTTTTGCGGGCCTCCTTTTCTCTCTGCTCAGAAGTAAGGTAGTCCCCAGCCCGCTCGAAACTGGCTACTGCGTTGTCCCAGTCTTTGCCTTCGGTGGCAACAAGCCCATTCCGGTAGGCTTCTGATTGGGCATTGCTATGCTGCCAGTCATACAAGGCATAACCCGTTACCAAAAGCAGCGCCAGAATACCTACGCAGACTTCCCATTGCGACCACATGAAACTTAACCCAGGGGAACGTTTAGTAGCGGGTTTAATCTGAGGATGGGACGGCAAATAAGTTAGGTTGTTGCTGACGGCATCCGGTTCTGCTGCGCATTCAGCCTCGTCCAGGTGCTTTCCACAGGAAATACAAAACGAGGCGAAGTCAAAGTTCTCCGCACCACATGTGCGGCAATTGAAGCAGTTGACTTGTGAGTCGAAAATTGGCATAGTCGGGTCTCGCTAGTCCACGGATTAAAGAGTGTCGCGTGTGCTGTAGCTGGCTATGACTTACGTCCTCATTATACTGCTTGCGTGTTCAGCCCAAGCGAATTGATTACTCAGCTTCAAAACAGGATTCAGGGAGAGCACAGCTTGATTCATGCCTACTCGCAGCGTGCAGTGCCGCGCTTAAAGGCCGACATAGAAAAGCCTGGGAGCAGTAATCTCCCCGGCCTCTATGCCTGAACTTGGCGCTGGATCAAGCCGCGAGCAGTTCCCGATACTCGGATCTGGTAAGCGTGATAATGTTTCCACCCAGCGCTTCAAGCTCGGTAGTTCTCTCGATAGAGTAGGCCCACATCGCTCTTATCGCTCGCTCCGCACCCACATTCGCTCTTTGTCGGCAATAACTTCTATTGTGCCGTTGTGGTCGGTGCGGTAAATCATCGCCCCTGCTTCCTCTAACGTCTGTAGCGTCTCACTCGCCGGGTGCCCGTATTTGTTGCCTGCACCCACCGATATGATTGCAACCTCTGGGCGCACTCGTCCGACAAACTCACGGCTGGAAGAAGTATTGCTACCGTGGTGCCCGACTTTCAGTATTTCGCTGGCAATCTCGTCTCCTGGCAGCCCCACCATGTCAGCCTCGGCCTCATCCTGTGCGTCGCCTTCAAGCAGGATGTCGTGCTTACCATAGCTCAACCGGAGCACTATCGACGCATTATTGATGTCGTCGCCCCCGCTTCGCTCATGCCCCCCTAGAAGGGCTTGCGGCGTCAAAGGACTGAGGATGCGTAACTCGATCTCAGGTTCGCCCTCGAAACTGACAGTCTCGCCGCGCCTGGGGTAATGAACCGGCACGTTGTGGGTCTTGACTGCATAGAGCCATTGGCCCTCCAGACTTCCGGTAGCCGTGAACTCAGTCTGCACCACCTGATCTACTTGGTAGCGTTCCAGCACGTCGATGAGGCCCATCATGTGGTCCTGGTGCGGGTGGGTCAGTAGCATCAGGTCGAGGTCGCGCTGCCAGAAGGGTAAATGTTCTCCCATCTCGTTCAGCAGCGGTGTCGCTCCCGGCCCTCCGTCTATAAGAGCGGTGTGCCCTTGAGGTGTTCTCACGAGTATTGCGTCACCCTGGCCGATATCCAGTACCCATACGTGCAGGCGCCCGTCCGAGCGTTGTGCTGCGGCCACTAGCAAAAATGCAACGGCAATTAGAGGCACCAAGAAGCTCCAGGCAGGTACAGTCAACCTTGAGTTGGGCCTATTTGCGTCGGGCATAATCTCTGTAGTGACCCATGGGCGTTCTCAGGAGTATTGTCACGAGACATTATAACAACTCAAAATAGGACTAGGAAGGAGAGTACCATGCAACTGGCGTTTTTTAGGCATGATCCAGGCACAAATAATCGTGACTGTAGTAATATCATTCGGGAGTTAAAGGGAGGGGCGGGAGCATTTTGCATCATGTGAATCGTCTATCAAGAGGCAGACTTGTGGCGAAGTCGATCTTGGCCCCCAAGGCGTACTACTACGTCTAGTAAAACGCAAGTACCCCCGGGTGAGGTTAGTCCTTGCCCTCAGCTTATTATAGCCACCTCATCGATATGATAGAAGGCCTAATCTTGAGAGACTGTGATTCATAATAACCGTGATGTTCATTAATAACCGTAATGTTGATTAATAGTTATATATGCTTAAGGTTGATTATCAGTATAACCTTTGGATTACTATACCAAGCCCAGGCACTCACTTTCAGAGCCTGTTCGACGGCAAGCCTCGGTGCTAATCACCTTTTTGTGCTGGATTTATTCTGAACACCTTCTGCTCGATGCTGTTTAGATCCTGAGCGTTGTATACCCTTATCCCGCGCCTTCTCGTGGCGGGGGGAATTATTCCGTTTTGCTCCCAGCGGCGTACCGTGGTAGGATGAACACCGAGCCTCTCGGCTACGTCCGGTGGGCTTACCTCAAGCGGAGCGCCATGCAAGCCGCAATGCTATTGCTAACCCCCTACAACAACCATCGGAGATATGTTATTATCGCAATCACCGAATGTTCTCCCTTATAGTTCGAGAATATTTCCAATTCGCCTGAAAAGCCGTAAGAAGTACGGTTTCTTTTTGTTATTCTGTAGAAAAGTGGGGGACTTTACCGATGACGAAATTTAACTCGCGTTATGAAAGACTAGATGCCATTGAGCGGAGGCTCGCTCAAAGTTCTGAAGGATGTACAACTGGACAACTCGCCACCGAATTCGAGGTTGATCCAGATACCATACGGCGCGATCTTTATGAGTTAGAAGGCCGAGGCACTGGACTGATCAAACAAGGTCGCCGCTACATTCTTGACCACAGGCGGCAGATGCATTCGGTGAAGCTGGACCGCAACCAGATACTGGCCCTTTATCTAGCGGCTAGATTGCTCTCCCAACATAGCGACGAATATAACCCGCACGTTGCTGGGGCCTTAAGTAAACTGGCGGATGCGCTAAGCAACAAATCGCCACTCATCGCGCAGCATATTGCGCAATCCGCCATCGCTGTACAAGGTAGGCAGCCGAGGCCGGAGTACATTGAAGCCCTTGAAGTGCTCACGGAGGGTTGGGCCGAGGGGCGCAAGGTGCAGATACGCTATCGCTCGTCGCAAGGAGAAACTACCGAGCGGCTTTTCGCGCCCTACTTCATAGAGCCGTCCAGCATCGGCCTGTCGTGTTACGTGATCGGCTATGACGAATTGCGCGGTATGCTACGTACACTCAAGGTCGAGCGCGTACTGGAAGCCCGCCTCACCGAAGAGCGCTTCCTTATGCCTGCAACCTTCGACCCGAGCCAACTGCTCGCCTCGGCCTGGGGCATAGTATGGCAAGAAGACGGCGAGATAGAGGTGACACTGCATTTCAGACCTGAAGCGGTTCGCCGGGTGAAAGAGAGCAACTGGCACCACAGCCAGCGCATAGAAGACCTGCCCGACCACTCCTGTCTCTTCACCGTGCGGGTAGGCAGCCTGCTTGAGCTTAGGCCCTGGGTACGTCAATGGGGCGCAGCTGTGATGGTGGTGCGTCCCGAAGAGTTGCGGCGCGAGATAATCTCTGAGGTGCGCCAAATGGCAGTTTTATATGGGGTATCTACGCCATATAGCGAGGAAGTGGAGGTGGGGGTGGAGCATGGCTGATACGAACCTTTCTCCGGTGTCCAATATAGCCCGGTTCTGGGGCAAGACCGACCAGGACGGTTCCTCATTTCACCCTGCCCTATTCCATATGCTAGATGTTGGGCACGTCGCCGGAGTGCTATTAGGTGAGGAGGCCCCACCTCGCATGCGCCAGGCGCTGGCTCGCGCTTTTGGGAGTCGTGGTGAAGAGTTGCAGACGTGGCTCCCTCTGGTTGTTGCTTTACACGACATCGGCAAAATATCGGCCCCGTTCCAGGGGCAAGATACCAATCGGCGTACCCAGATTCAGC
The DNA here is from genome assembly GCA_038246925.1 of Chloroflexia bacterium. Taxonomy (GTDB): domain Bacteria; phylum Chloroflexota; class Chloroflexia; order QHBQ01; family JADMIH01; genus JADMIH01. The sequence continues at coordinate 4,658 of JBBRVL010000096.1, read as the reverse complement.
GAAACCGCCTTCTCAATGAGGACCTCAATTTCGGAATGATACCACGAGACGAGCGACATCCACATAGCACAATAGGGGCCGTCTATCTGTCGCGCCATCTGCCGCAAATAGACCCGCCCCTGCCTAAGCTGTTTGCACGAGTGATGACTGATGCCATAAATGGGCACCACGGGATATTCGCTGACCGGGGCGCTCTAAACAAGACACAGTATTATATGGAACATATCGAACCCCCAGAGTGGACCAACTACCGGCACAATGCTTACCACGTGCTTGCCTCCCAACTCGCGCCCACCTGGAGCAAGGGTTTGGCGCTGCCTGAGCAGGTCAACTGCCGGGCCGCCACGCTCATGTTGACAGGCTTCATCATCTTGTGCGACTGGATAGGCTCTGACGAGCGCCAGTTTCACATCACCGACCCGGCCACATCGCTAGAAGAATATGTACAGCTAAGTCGTGCCCGCGCCCATCATGCCGTCCAACACGCGGGTTTCTTGATGCCACGCAAGCCTGTTGAGTATGGTGGGTTCGCTGCGCTCTTCCCCACACGCCCGCCCCGCCCCATGCAGAGCGCAGTGGACGACCTGCCGGTAGGTGAGCAAGGTCAGCCCGCCCTCTACATCGTCGAGGGGCCGACCGGCGAGGGTAAGACTGAACTGGCCCTTGCCCTGGCCCGGCGGCTTGCAGCGATCGGTTGCGCGTCGGACGAGCTTTACTTCGGTCTGCCGACGATGGCAACCAGCAATCAGATGTTTGGGCGCGTCCACAATTACGTGGGGCGCGTGTATGGGGTTGGGCACGGCGTCAAGTTGATACACGGCCAGGCATACTTGATAGAAGACGACCTACGGCTTTCGCTGCTGGGCGACACGGACGCGGCGGACCCCCAGGGCGCGAGCGCTCCCGCCGCGCTCCAGTGGTTTGCTCCCAAGAAGAAAGCATTGCTCTGGCCCTTCGGCGTCGGCACGGTTGACCAGGTGGAGCTAACCACCCTCAACACCCGCCACTATATGCTGCGGCTCTTTGGGCTGGCGGGTAAGGTGGTGATAATTGATGAGGTCCACGCTTATGATGTCTACATGAGCACGATCCTGCAAAGCGCGCTGCGTTGGCTCGCCACGCTTGGCACGTCGGTGATCCTGCTTTCGGCTACTCTACCTGCCGAGCGCCATAAGATGTTAGCAAAAAGCTTCTGCGAAGGACTTTCTCTTGCCGTTGAGCCGTCTACCGATGAGCCGCCACAAGCCTTGCCGTACCCTGCGCTGGCGGCTTACACAGAGCAGGGCGCCGTGGTCTTATCTCCGCCCGCATCGCAGCCGGATAGGAAGTTACAGATACAGTTTATCCCCGACTCCGGTGCGGACGCCGTAGCGAGGCGGCTGCTAGAGCTTGTGCGGGCTGGTGGCGCAGTCTGCTATATATCCAACACAGTGCGTCATGCTCAAGAGACATATAGCGCTCTCAAATCGTTCTGCCCTTCGGATGTACGGCTCATGTTGGCGCATTCCCGCTTCCCCGCTGAGGAGCGCGCTAATCTGGAAGCGGAGATTGGGCGACTTTTTGGGCCGGAGAGCACACGCGGGCGGGAAGACCGTTTTATCGTAATAGGCACACAGGTGCTTGAGCAGAGCCTGGACGTAGATTTCGACGTGATGATTAGCGATATGGCCCCGGTTGACCTGCTGCTACAGCGTGCAGGGAGGATGCACAGACATGAACGGCCCGCCAATCTGCGCCCACCCGGCCACCAATCTCCCAGGCTCCTGGTGCGCCTGCCTGTGAGCGAGGAGGATGGTAAGCCGGACTTTTCCGACTGGAATAGCATCTATGATGAGTACGTACAGTGGCGCAGCTGGTTGACACTGCTTGGGAGGGGAGCAGGTGGGGAAGAGGTCGTTACCATCACTCTGCCCGCTGATTATCGTCCCTTGATCGAGAGCGCCTACTCCACAGAAAGCACGCCCACGTCGCCCGATACGCCCTTCTTCGATCTCATCTCAGAGGCATACAAGGAGTATAAGCGTGAGGAGAGCAAGCAGGAAGGCGAGGCCAAAACAAGGCTGATACCCTACCCTGACCCAATTTCCTCTATAATCCAGGGCACGAACACAATGTTCAAGGAGGACGAGGACGGAGGCAGCCAGGGGTGGGGCTTCGCCAGGACGCGCCTGGGTGACGAGCGGATCACTATTATCCCACTGTACAAAGTGGGCGACCAGTATGCGGTGGACCCTGAAGGCCAGGAGGTGGTGGGCGCGGATCTGCCAAAGAACTGTGATCTGCAACTTCGTTTGCTCCAACGCTCAATCCCTTTCAGTGGCAAAACCCTCGTGCCCAAGCTATTGAAGACAATGGAGACGGCTCCATCCTGGTTCCGTGACGCGCCACGTATGAAGAATACCGCGCTACTGGGCCTGGATGGAACGGGTTCGGCCCTTGTGGAAGGCACAAAGGTCACGTTGGACCCACAATTGGGCCTGGTTATCAAATATTAGTCGGAGGTCACTTTATGCAAACAGATACCGACGCCGTTGCGCAGGCAGCGCAACTCCGGCCAAGCTTCAACCTGTGGGACGACCCCTGGATCGGGGTAGCGCTGCCTGATGGAGCAGTGCAGCAGGTGGGGATCCTGGAATGCCTCATCGAAGCGCACAGGCTGGGGCCTTTGCAAGACCAATCGCCTCTGGTGGTGGCCTCTATCCACCGCTTGTTGGCGGCCATCCTGCAAGACATCTACAAGCCGCAGAGGGTGGACGACATAGCAACTCTGTTGGCACAGAGATGCTTTGACAAGGCGCGAGTAGAAGCGTATGCAGATACGTACAGGGCCAGGTTCGACCTCTTTTCGGAGGATGCGCCGTTCATGCAGTCGGCGGACCTACCGTTACTCGCGGACAAGAAGGACTCACCCAAAAGTGTAGCATACCTATTCTTCGAGGAGCCTTCAGGGATAAATATCACCCACTTCCAGCATCGCTATGAGAATGAGCATTCCATCTGTCCTGCTTGTGCATCTGGTGGACTTCTTGTGCAATCTGCCTTTGCCACTGCTGGTGGACGGTCGTATAAACCCTCTATCAATGGCGCGCCACCTTTATATGTGCTACCCGTTGGTGATAACTTGTTTGAAACACTTTCGCTATCTCTAATGGCACTAGGTCACCAACCAAAAGTACGTAGCAGTGGCAAAGATACACCTGTTTGGGCCGATGCAACCACGACAACTGTAAGCCACGCTGAGGTTCTGCACGTTAGTTATTTGGAAAGTCTTACATTCTTATCAAGGCGGATACGCTTGCACCCGGTAATGAAATCAGGTATTTGTACCCGTTGTGGAAAAGTCGTGGATGTGCTTGTGTCTCAGGTGCATTTCAGCATGGGCCACTACCGTCCTGCTGGGTCACCGTTATGGCGCGACCCATTCGTCGCTTACCGGCAGTATGGTGATGAGGAACCTACGCCCCTACGAATGCAAGGAGGTAAAGCGCTTTGGAGAGAATACACGACACTTTTCCTAAGTACGTCTTATAATCGGAACCACACGCCGCAGAGTAATCCCAAAAGGAAAACTCAGGTGTTCTTTTCGCCAGCCATCGTTAACCAAGTAGCCGACCTCGAAATGGAAGAGAACGTATCATCGGAGCAACTTCTTCGCTTTCGATGTATCGGTGTCAGAACTGGGGTCAGAGCCACTGACCAAGCTAAAGTGTTCGAGTGGCTGGATGCGTCACTCAGTATTCCATTCGGTTTACTGCAAGACCCCTATAGCGCTGGGCAAGTACGATTAGGAATTGCACGCGCCGAAAGATGTGAGAGCCTTATCGTGGCTCTATTCGGACGGCATTTCGGCGGGGTTACAGACAGCAATCGAGAATCGCAGAAGAATAGGGAACACTTCAAGAACCTGCGTTTACGCATGGGTGCAGCCTATTGGTTGCAACTTAGTTCGCCCTTCCAAAAGCTTATCCATATCGCACCTGATTCTGATGATCTTCCTCAAGCCATAGAAGATTGGAATGACACTCTTATAAAGGCGGCTCGGACGTGTTTCAGAAGCGCTGCCGATGGGGTTGGTAGCAGGGGCAGCGATCTGAGGAAGCGCGTGCAAGCCATGCAGGACTGTGACAAAGAGCTATTTAGAATACGAAAGGAGTGGACAGATGGAAACAGAGAAGAGTCAGCATAAACCGGCTTCAAGAGTGGACGAGTTCATGAGACGGCTAGAGGAACTGGATGTTGGCGCACGGGCGCGATTGCGTCGTAATGCTGGCCGGCGGCTGCATGAGTCGCACAACGTCCTGGGACTCTTCTACCGAGTATTACCGCCTGGTGTAAAGGACGACACGCACGAGGCGTACTTTCTGATTGCGACCCTCTACCCAATGGCGGAGAGCGGCACGAACTATAATTTTGGAGCAACTATGCAAATGGTGCGTGACCTGGCTAATCCCAACAGCCTAGATCGCCGCATGGAAGTACTGCTAGACTCCGATGCCGCACAACTCCCTTTCCGGCTCAGGCAAGCTGTGCAATTGGCAAAAGCCAAGCGTGCCGCCGTGAACTGGAAACAACTGCTGTGGGACGTGCTAAGTTGGAATAATCCAGAGAAGCGTGTCCAACGCAGTTGGGCCAAAACTTACTTTGGTGTGCCCGCAACT
>JBBRVL010000095.1:0-11325 GCA_038246925.1 Chloroflexia bacterium | reverse complement strand
GTAGCCCCCCTTTACCAGCACCATAGCCTCCTGGTATCCCCTCGATGTGACAGGTGTGCGGTAACCGCCCTTGCGCGGCCCCCAGAAGAACCAGGCGATCCCAGCTATGAGTGCCAGGCCCGCGATAGTTACGAATATCTGTGATGTAGTCATATTATTATCTCCTTTGCCTTAGTTTTGAGTTTTGAGTTATTCCAAGCAACTCAAAACTCAAAACTCAAAATTCAAAACTGGTTTGCCTACGCTTCCTTTAGCTTCCAGCCCTTGAGCCTGTTCGCATTGCTTATCACAGTCACGGAGCTGAAGCTCATCGCCAGCGCGGCCAGCAGGGGCGAGAGGAGCAGCCCTATAAAGGGATATAACAGCCCCAGCGCGATAGGTATGCCTAGCGCGTTGTAGACGAAGGCTCCCACCAGGTTCTGGTAAACGTTTCGCATGGTGGCTTTCGATATGCCCACTGCCGTCACCACGCCCTTCAGGCTGCCGCTTATCAGGGTTATGTCCGCCGCTTCGATTGCTACGTCGGTGCCTGTGCCTATTGCGAAGCCCACGTCCGATTGGGCCAGGGCGGGAGCGTCGTTGATGCCGTCGCCCACCATGCCCACCTTCTTGCCCTCAAGCTGAAGCTTTTGCACTTCGTTAGCTTTGTCCTGGGGCATGACCTCGGCAAGCACGCGATCCAGACCAACCTGCCGGGCAATCGCCTGGGCAGTACGCTTATTGTCGCCGGTGATCATCGCCACTTCGAGGCCCAGCTTCTTCAGTGCGGCGATAGCCACGATAGAGTCTTCTTTCACCGGGTCGGCGGCGGCTACGATGCCCGCTGCTACCCCATCTATGGCCACGTACATCGGCGTCTTGCCTTCGTCGGCCAGGCGCACGGCCTCGGCTTCCAACCGGCCCAACGCGATACCCCGGTCGCCCATCAATCTGGCGTTGCCGAGCAATACGCGACGTCCATCTACGACGGCCTCCACGCCGAGGCCCGGAATGGCGTTGAACTCCTTAGCGGTCAGTTGGGCCAGCCCACGCGCTTCGGCGCCTGCCACAATTGCGCTCGCCAGGGGGTGCTCAGAGCTTCGCTCAACAGCCGCCACCAGCTGTAGTACATCTTCCTCTTCAAAGCCTGTCTCGGTGATGACGTCTGTAAGCTCAGGCTTCCCCCTGGTGATGGTGCCTGTCTTGTCAAGGACGATAATATTCAGGCGCGATGCGCTCTGGAGCGCTTCCCCGGAGCGGATGAGGATGCCGTTCTGCGCGCCCAGGCCCACGCCTGTAGTCAGGCTCATGGGGGTCGCCATGCCGAGGGCGCACGGGCAGGCGATGATCAGGGTGGTCACGCCCACGATGAGCGCGTACGCCAGCGCCGGCTGAGGTCCGAATACGTACCAGACAACGAAGCCTGACACCGCCAGGATCATAACGGCGGGTGTGAAGTAGCTCGACACCAGATCCACCATCCTCTGGACAGGCACCTTCGACCCCTGCGCGTCTTGCACCATGCGTATGATATTGGCGAGGGCGGTGTCCTTGCCGACCCTGGTCGCCTCGAACCTGAAGCTGCCGGTCATGTTGATTGTCGCGCCTATCACTTCGTCGCCAGCGTGCTTCTCCACCGGGATCGACTCGCCGGTGATCATGCTCTCGTCAACGGACGACTGGCCTTCCACTACCTCTCCATCCACTGGCACCTTCTCGCCTGGGCGTACTATTACTACGTCGCCCAGGAGCACCTCTTCCACCGGGATGTCTCTCTCCTGGCCGTCGCGCACTACGCGGGCGGTCTTAGCCTGAAGGCCCACCAGCTTCTTGATAGCCTCGGAGGTGCGGCCCTTGGCTTTTACCTCAAGCGCCAGCCCCAGCACCACCAGGGCCGTCACCACCACAGTTACATCGTAGTAAACGTCGGTGAAGTCGGCTGACGGGAAAAGCTGCGGAAAGATAAGTGCGATTGTTGAGTAAAGCCAGGCGACGCCCGTGCCGACGGCGATCAGGGTGTGCATGTTGGCCGAGCGGCGCTTTAGCCCTTCCCACATACCGATATAGAACTGGCTGCCGCTGTAGACCATTACCGCGAGGCTTGCCACTCCCATCAGCATCCAGACGATGCGTAGCTGCTCGCTGCCCCTCGGCAGGAGGTCACCCAGCACCGGGAAGACGTAAGGATAGGAGAGGAACATGGTGGGCACGCCCACCGCCGCCCCGAACCACCACTTACGCATCAGTTGCCGGTACTCCTTGTCCTGCTCGGAGGCCTCTTTGCCATGGGCTTCCTCGCTCGCCTCTGCCGCCGGAGCGGCCCTGTAAGGTCCTGCCGTCTCTACAGCGCTAGTGAGGGCAGCCAGGTTTACCGAGGTGGGTAGATATTCAACTTTGGCCTCCTCCGTAGCCGGGTTCAAGGTGGCGTCCAGCACGCCCGGAGTAGACTTGAGAGCTTTCTCGATGGTTGATACGCACCCGGCACAATATATGCCGTTCACCTTGAGACGCATAGAGGCAGAGCCGATGCTCAGTCCTGCATCACGCATCACCTGCACGAGCCGTTCGATTGTGGTCACGCCCGCATCGTACTCTATATGCACTCGTGAATTCGCCCTGTTGATGTGAGCTTTCAACACGCCGGGTTTTGCCTCTAGAGCCTGCTCCAACGCGGAGATACCGGCCCTGCCCAATCCCGTGAGGGGAAGCTCGACCAGCTCCCGCCTTGTCGCCTTTGCTGTCGTACCAATCGCGCCGAGGTTTACCACACTCGCCGCTTTGTTGCCTGTATCTTCCGATTCAGAGGTCGCGGCTGTATATTCCTGGGGCGCTGCATCAAACTTTGCGAGGCACACCGCTGAACAAAAATAGACCGTTTCTCCATCGTAGTGCCGCGTAGCGTGTGCGCTTGCGGCCTCGATTTGCATACCGCACACCGGATCACGGACCACCGTTTGTGGCGATTGCTCAACAATAGTTGTTACCATCATTCTTACTCCTTTTTCTTCCGGGGGCTGCGTCGCCCTCCCATGCTCTCTAATATGCGATGCAAGCTTAGATTCGCACTTACAGTATGGCGGCACATACTGAGGCTTTGCTGAGATTAACCTGATGCTACGCTGAGTATCGTGGTTGTCTATAAAGTAGAGACGGCGATGCCTATGTGGCGACTCTCAAATGTGAATTTGCCTGTTAGGCAATTGCGACGTCACCGGTGATCGCCACTCTCTGGCCTGACCCATTTAAATATTGCCATGGGGCCAGCAGGAACTCCCTGCGACAACCTTGCGAGCAGAAGTAGTACGGAGAGCCGTCCCACTCGGCGCTCGCCGCCTTTTCTCGCTCTACAGGCATCGTGCATACCGGGTCGGTGACCATAGTAACCATCTCTTTGAATTCGCCATCTTCAAGCCACAGCACGCGGTCAGCAATCTCCTTGATACGCTGGTCGTGCGAGACGATTACCACGCTCTTGCCTTGCTCTTTCGCAATCCGCTTGAGCAGGCGCATGATTTCGCGCCCGATCTGCGAGTCGAGGTTGGCTGACGGCTCGTCGGCGAGGATGAGCGTGGGGTCGTTCACGAGGGCGCGAGCTATAGCTACCCGCTGCTTCTCGCCACCCGACAGCTTTTCGGGGAGAAAATTGAGACGTTTGCTTAGCCCCAGGTCTGTGAGCAGAGTCGCGGCTTTCGTGCGCGCCTCGCTATTCTTCGCCCCTGCAAGTTGTGCGACAATCGCTACGTTTTCTAATGCCGTGAGGGCTGACAGCAGGTTGAAGTCCTGAAAGACGAAGCCGAACTGCCGCAGGCGGATGTCGGGCAGGCGGTTCTCCTCAAGATCACTCAACACCTGATCGCCCAGCTTAATAGTGCCCTCGCTCGGTTTAAGGAGCGCTCCAAGCATCAGCAGGAGCGTGGTCTTTCCCGAACCGGATGGGCCCATAATCAGCACTATCTCGCCCGGCGCAACCTGAAGGGAGACATCGCGTACGGCTATCACTTCAGTCTCTCCTGAGCCGAAGCGTTTGGTTACATTGCTGACTTGCAGCGTGGCCTGTGGCGCTTCATCCGTTAGGTGCGTCACGCCCGTAACGTTGGTTTTGATATCTGTGGAAATCATTGTATTCTCCTTCGGAACACCACGGCCGGGTCGAGCGCGCCGATCTGCCTGATTGGCAAGATGGCCGAAAGCCCGGCGATGATGAGGGATGCGATGCCGACTTTCAGAAGCGATTCGCCGCTGACCTGTAGCGCCACGTTGGACCCGGTAACCGGAATGAGCGCCGACAGCGCAAGGGTGAAGGCCAGTCCGAGAGCAAGCCCCAGGGTCACGCTCACCAGGGCCTGGGCGAGCACCGCCCTGTATAAATGCCCGTTGCGTGCGCCCAGGGCCTTGAGCGCGCCGTACTCAGCGCGTCGGGCGAGCGTGGCGGTATATATCGTAAGGGACATGACGGCAAGTCCTATCACGAAACCTACCAGGTTCATAATGGTCAATACATCGGCGGCCATGTCTTTGACGAGGTTACGCTCCTGCTCGGCGAAGTTAGCGCGCGACTGGACCGTTACTCCCCCGACCTTTCCTTCAATGCGCGCAGCCAGCGCGTCCGCCGCTTCTCCAGGGCGGGCCTTGACGAGCACGAAGCTCACGGCCTGCGCGTCCTGGCCTGCTCCGACCTTCCCGGCTACCCCGCGCATCAGCTCGAAATCGCTCATCGAGATGAAAACGATCGAGTTGGTGATGCTGGCGGTGCCCTCGGATAGGCCCGCGATTCTTAGCTCCTGCCCCAGTATATTCACCTTGTCGCCGAGGCGAAGCCCAGATTGCGCTGCAACCGCCCGGTCCAAAATCGCCTCTCCAGGGGCCGGGATCGTCGCGCCTTCAGTCACGCGCCAGGGCTTACCCATGAGCGCATCGGGCGGAATGCCGATTATGTACGCGAGATTACGCTCCTTCCCTGTGTCAACCATCCCAGTCACATACATGATCGGCGTGACCGAATCTACCCCCTGCACGGCCCGCACTTCGTCTACAACTGAGTAGGATAGCCAGGAGGATACCATGTGCAGGTTGCGAACGCCCGTTTGGGCCACGAAGACATCGGCCCCGGCGCGGTCAATAAAAGCCGTAAGCTGCTTTTCCGCGCCCGTGAATACGGCGTCGAGCGCGAGCATCAGCATCAGGGCCAAGCCCACGCCGCCGACCGCCATTACCAAGCGTGTTTTGTTTTGAAATAGATTGCGAAATGCGAGGCGCAACATGGCGCGTTACCTCCTGAAGACGTCTGCCGGGGCGAGGCGGGCTATACTGCGCGCCGGGAACAGCGCGCCTAAGAGCGCCATGCCCAGCCCCGCGAGCAACGCCCACCCAATCGCCACAGGCTCGATAGAGACCAGGAACTGGGGGCGCAAGGTCATAATGAGCTGCCCCAACGCGAAGGCAAGCCCCACCCCGACGACTGCCCCCGTCGCTGACGCGATAAGCGCCTGGATTGTGACAATTACATAGAGGACGCGGTTGCGGGCGCCTATCGCTTTGAGCGCGCCGTACTCACGCTGCCTCTCCATCGTGGCCGTGTAGATTACAAGCCCAACTATCAGCGCGCCCACCAGAAAGGCTATCCCCACCATTATCAGGAGCGGCCCGTTATAGACGCGGGCGAAGAGTTGAGTATCATTGGCGATTATGTCGCTCTTGAGCAGCACATCGGCGCCTGGCAGGTCGCGCAGGCGGTCGCTTAACGCCTGTGCCGTCGCTCCATCCGATGGTGTTACCAGGAGCATGCTTGTCGCGCCGGGCGCTTTCAACAGCGATTCGAGCGCGCTCTTGCGGATGAACATGACGCTTGCCGCCCACATGGCCGTTTGTTTGGACTTCCCTACAACAGTAAGCTCGCGGCCCAACAGGGTGAACTTATCGTTGACATTGATGTTATGAGCGCCGGCCAGCGTCTGGTCCACCACTATCTCGTCGTCCGCCTGGATGCCGCGCCCCTCTGCAAGGCTCCAGGGTCCTCCCCCAAACGCTGGGTCATATCCGACGACTTGCGCGCCCTGTTTCTTGCCGTGCACCTCAAAGATGATGATCTGAGAGGTGACAGGTATTACCCTGGATACCCCTTCTGTTTTGCGGACGGTCTCGAGCGTGCCTGAGGGTAGTATGGAAGCTGACCCGTAGAAGTTGCTCACCCCGTTCTGCACGACTGCGACGGAACCGGGAGTGTTCGCCAGGTAGGCGGAGGACTGCTTGTACACACCGGTGAGGAAGCCGCTCAGGACCAGGATGAGCATCACGGAGAGGGCTATTCCCAGTACGCTCAAGGCCAGACGCGTCTTGTCTTGCAGTAAATTGCGACGCGCTATAGACATTTCGAGGCTCCTTTACAACTTCCGTATATCCGTATATCCGTATATCCGTAACCCTGTACCAGCCTCAGTGTCACCCGCCGTCAGGGCTTGATGAATTATCCTTACCAGGCGCTCTACTCTCCGCGCCTACCAGGAGGGGTCTTTCGCCCACCTCTGTAGGTCCTTCCTGTTGGGCACCGTGCGGCTGCCCATTCTCGTGCTCGTTAGCGGCAACCTTCGGAGCCGCACCGTGCATGCCGTGCATGCCGTGCATGCCGTGCATGCCGTGCGCTCCGTGTCCCGCGCCACCGTGCATACGAAGCATAAAGACGAAGAACAGCGCCGCGAAAATCAAGGTCCAGTTGTTTTGAATTAGCTCCCACATAGCGTTTTCCTCCTTGAGACTATAAGCCTCCTAACAGCGTCCATAACCGGCGGTTGCCTACGGTTGCCTACGACCGTCCAGAAGTGTTGAGCTTCAGCGCGTCACGGATTTGCAGCCAGCGCAAGACGCGCTCGCGGTCCAGCATCCCCACCAACCGGCCCGATGGGTCCAGGACAGGGAGTTGCTCGACCTCGCCCTCATGCAGCAGTTGCAGGGCCTGGTCGAGAGGCGCGCCAGGTTGCACAGAGGGCAACTTATCGGAAGATATCATCACCTGGCCGGCCCTGACTGTTGCCCATTGATCCTGCGGTACTTTCTTGATGCCATCCAGCGTAACGAGGCCGTCAAAGTGTCCATCGCCATCCTGGCTAACAGGTATGGCCCGCAAGTTGTGCGGCAGCAGATAGCGGTTTACCACGTGTTCCAGGGTCGCTTGAGGGCCGACAGGCTCCGGGCCAGGCCCCATAACCTGCCCGACGGTCACGCCGCGCACTGTTTCCTGAAGCTTTACCGAGTCCGTGCTTTGCCTGGCGGAACTCAGGAGGAACCAGCCGATGAAGGCTATCCACAGCCCGCTAAAGTCACCGAAGACGAACGTCTGGTACACTCCCCAGAAGATGAAGATATAGGCCACTATCTGGCCTACAAACCCTGCAATACTGGTTGCAGCCTGGAAATTGCGGTTGAAGGACCAGATAATCGAGCGCAACACGCGCCCTCCGTCTAGCGGGAACCCTGGGATCATGTTGAACGCCCCAAGCAGGAGGTTGATATAAGCCAGGTCGTGCATTACGGCAACCACGCTGGCCCCAACCTGTCCCACCGGCGACACAACCTGCCCCACACCAAAGAAGAGAGCCGCCAGCACGAAGCTGGTAAGCGGACCCACGATAGCGATGGCGAACTCGTCTCCGGGGCGCTCCGGCTCACTTTCGATACTGGCCGCCCCACCAAAGATAAAGAGGGTAATGTCGCGCACCCGCAGACCGCGCCTCTGCGCCATGAATGAGTGGCTAAGTTCGTGCAGCAGCACCGACACAAATAGTAGTAATGCCGTAACAAGCCCCAACACCCAGTAAGTAGCGTCAGCAGCCCCCGGCACGTGCATCGGGAAGTAGCCAACTGCCAATTCAAAGGTGACCATCAGCATGATAATCGCCCAACTCCAATGCACCTTGATCTCTACTCCGCCGATCCTGGCGACTTTTAGCGAACCTGTATCCACGTGCGTTGCCTCCATTCTAAATTTCCCCATCTACATACATCATTTGCTTTCTCGTATGGCTCCACTATCGCGCACCCTGCTGAGGGTAGGCTGAAGAGAGACTGAAGGGATGCTGATGCTTCCTTAAGAAAGGGCCAGGTGTGAGATGTACCGCTTCGGTCGCCGTATCTGCACAAGATTACTCTGCCACCGCCTGGCTTTTGTCCAGCTCAGCGGGCGCCAGCCAGACAAAAGCAACGGCCACAATAAGAAGGAGGATAATAGCGGTAATGAGTGCTAGGTCGTAGCCCCCCGAAGCGGCGATCCAGCCAAGAAGCAGAGGCGCAATGGTCGCGCCTGCATCGCTCACGGTGCGATACACGCCAACCGCAGCCGCCGTGGCGTGTGCGGGAAGCACGCTGGACAGGTAAACCAGCGGGGCAGGACCGGCCAGGCCAGTCCCAATGCCTAGAAGTATGCTCGCCCCCAAAAAGAGGGTATAGCTGCCTGAGGCGGCAAACAGAGCCAGGGCGGCAATAGTGACCACCGCTCCACCTGTTATTACCGCCTTGCGGCTGTACCGATCGGCAAGCCAGCCAGATGGATAGAACGCAGTAAGGGTGACCAGCCCGGTCAAGGAAAGCGCCAGCCCTATCTGAGACGGGCCCAGACCCAACTGCCACGCTCCGAGCAACGGCCCGATGGTGAGCTGTGTGCCCAGCCGGGCAAAGACGAGTGCGAACACAACTAGCCAGAACGCCGTCAGCCTGGGTGCGGCAAGCGTCCTCAATATCGAAGGCTGAACCAGCTTGGTTTTCGGACCACTGAGACCCGGCTCGCCGGCGAGACTATCATCGCCGTGGTCGAGGCGGCTGTGGAGCCACCAGGCGACAAGCGCCGCTCCCACCGCGTACAGGAAGAAAGGAGCGCGCAGGCCAAATTGCTGGGCAACCAACCCCCCAGTGCAGGTCCGACCGTTGCACCAAGCAGAGTTGCGCTCTGGTAAGTCGCGAGGGACCGGCCAGGCCGGTCCCTCGCCTCCTGCCCGGTAACGATAGCGGAGGTGCCGATGGTTGCGTAAACCGCCGACGCGGCCCCTTCCACCACGCAGAATATGACAAGCGTCCAGAAGCCCCCCACAGCGCACAACAGTGATGCCGGCGCGATGAGGGCCGGACTACCTACCAGCAACCGGCGATACCCGACCCGCCTGGCGAGCCAGACCGCAGGCAGCGCCGCGAGTAATCGTGCGAGAGCGAAGCCAGCGATGAGTAACCCTACCTGGGCCGCGCCCGCTCCGAGCGACTGCGCGTAGAGGGGCAGCACGGGCACGAGCAGCCCCATGCCGAAGGAGAGCAGGCCGGAGCCGGCGCTCAAAGAGGTATACTGCGATGGCTCCGGCCGGTTCTTGCGCCCGCCATGCCCGCCATGCCAGGTGTGCCAGGTGTGCCAGGTGTGCCAGGTGTGCCAGGTGTGCCAGGTGTGCCAGGTGTGCCAGGTGTGCCAGGTGTGCCAGGTGTGCCAGGTGTGCCCTCGGTCAGCATACGGTTTTCGCGAAGTATGAGAGGTGTCACCCACTTTAGCTGGGACGGCGGAAGTTAGCCGTGTAGGAGAGCCAGTTGCCGTGGTGAGCCGCAGGCCGCAAGCCTGCCGCCAGGCATCGCCTCTCCAGGTCGCTGTAGAACTGGTAGTGCGGGTCACCGAAGATTTCCGTGAATGAGAGCGTGCCGCCCGGCCTTATCGCCTCCCGCAAGCGAGCGATTGCCAGGTCGCGGTCGGGGATCTCTCCGAGCACTGTCACCAGGAACGCCAGGTCGTATTCGGCAGGCTCCAGGGGGGTGGCCGTGACATCGCCCTCGCGCACTTCCACGTTCTCCAGTCCGGCTTCCACAACCCGCTCACGGACTTGGCGAGCCATCTGCGCCTGTATCTCCAGGGCCACCAGCCAGCCAGCCTCTCCCAGCCGCCTGGCCACCGGCACCGTCAGGTAGCCTACGCCTGGCCCCACTTCAAGCGTCTTCATACCCGGGCGCAGGCCCATGCGCTCCAGGATGAGAGGCGTGGGGGCTGCCCACTCACGTATCCTCGATTCGAGTATCCCACCGAAAATGGCGGGACAAGGTAGCTGCCATCGCCTTGAGGCGTAGCGCCAGGCGATGACCCCACCCAGCAAGGCGATCGCCAACGTGAATGAGAATCGGAACAGATTCATGCTTGGTACCTCATACGTGTGGAAGCGGCCCGCCACGTCGATGTCCTACTTAGAAGCCAAGAAGCTTAGGAAGCCAGATGTCTAGTACTACAACGACGGTTCGTGCGTGAGCTGATAAGCCGAAAGCGCAAAATGCGCCAAAGTACCTCTAGTTTTGTGCCTAACTTTCGCTGGCCTTCATAGCGGTTTAGCGAACCGCCATTGTAGTACTAGCTAATCTCGGCGGGTTTGTGCCATTCTTCTTTGATGACAGCGCCGATGGCGGCGACCGTCAGCACGGCCCCTCCTATCTCCAGCAGGCCGATCTGCTCGCCGACTACGAAGCCAGCTATCGCCAGCCCGGCAACCGGCACCAGAAAGAGAAACATCGTCAGTTTGCCTACCTCCTCGCGCTGCAAGAGCCAGTACCAGAGGGCGGTAGCGAACGAAGTGCCCACCAGCGCCAGGAAGAGGAGGATAGCTATAAACTCCAGGTTCCAGGTAACGGCTGCCCCTCCCTCAGCTATCGCCGATATAGCGAGTAGAGGCAAGCTGCCCGCGATAAGCTGCCAGGCAGCCGTGGTAATTAGCCCATGCTCAAGACCCGCCCTCTTTACGAGCACGCTGCCCGCAGCCGTGCCCGCTGAAGCTGCCAGCGCCAGCGCCGCGCCCCATATGCCGTATCCGTTCGCGCCGGCGAGCGCGGGGTAGGCAATAAGCGTGACGCCGGCAAGACCGAGCGCGAGAGCCGTCAGCTTGCCCCTCGTGGCGCGCTCACCCAGAAAGAGAGCGGCCAGCACTACCGCGAAAAGGGGTTGAGTGTTGCCCAGCACCGAGGCTATCCCCGCACCTGCGCGCCCAGGGCTGAGGAACATCGCCCCGAAGCCGATAGTAGTTGAGGTTGCGGCTATCGATAACACCAGGGGCCAGCGCCCCCGGGCAGGAAAGAGTGGGACGCGCAAGACCACTAGCAGGCCCAGCAAGGCGCCCCCACCGATCAGTGCCCGCACCCCACCGAAAAAGAGGGGCGGCGCGAAGGCCAGTCCCGTCTTGATCGCCGCAAAGCAAAGCGCGTAGATCACCGTGAAGGCGAGCACGCTGGCGATGCGCTTGCCGGTCGAGGCCGCAACCACACTATGCAGCCTGGGGCTTGAGGAACCGGTGACTGCTCCCCGCTGTATGCTTTTAGACATAACGTAGATTAACTTCCCCTTTAGCG
>JBBRVL010000094.1:0-11327 GCA_038246925.1 Chloroflexia bacterium | reverse complement strand
GGTTGAAATATGGCCGCGAAGATATAGATCCGCGACGTAATGGCGCCCTAGCGACTCTGCTATGCGTAATATCACACCATTGCCATCATGTCGAGGCCGGAGGGCCAGCAGCTGCAGAGAGGTTTCCGAAGATAAGTCCAAATCGAACGGAAAGTCTGTAGGTCGCCACTCAAACCCTCTTGCTCTCTGAGCATGAATAGCAAGGAAACCGTCTGCCCTCCAGTTTCCTTGGTGTGGTACAAGCCTTATCCGCCAGTTGAAGTCCCCTTCAAGCCATTGCGGGAAATTGGTGCCCCACTGCGTGTTCGATAGATGCGCGTAGAGGAGCGGCTCTGAGGGCCTTCTGTCAGGCTCGAAACGGTAAATGCCAATGTTGCCTATAGATAGTAGGGGCATATCAATGGGGATCACACCCATGCCAACCCTGTCGTCTGAGGCATCCAGCCAATCGGCGCACCAGAGGCTCCTGTTTGCACCTTCTATTATGTCGCGTGCAGGATCTATGATCGAGCCAGTCTGGCCTAGCCGGAAGGCGGGCTTTGGCAAGTTTAGAGGAAAGGGCACAACCGTGCTTTCAGCTAGAGGAGTGGCTTGCTTGCCCTGCACACTGTAGTCTAGCTCGACGTATGGGTTGAACGCATCGTATCCTAACTGTATCTTGATCGAGACGGTTTGCTCAGGTAAGGCTAAACTCTCTCCAGTTGTTGCTCTAAGCTTCCCACCTGAGAGAAGTAAATGACTCCCATCATCTCGTTGTATTTTCTCTAGCTTGAAGTCACGCGCGTACGCCGTTATGTGTGGCGAGTCTTCAGGGTAGCCTTGTTTACCGAAGTCTTGCACGAACCAGTCCTGGAAATAGAGGCCGTAAGAGCGCATGAACTCGGCGATGTCAACTATGGAGTAGGTATCATATCTGTACCCGCCGAACGGCTCAGCGCTTGATCTGTCTACCCAATCGCGTTTAGTTTCCTTGTCAATTAGCGATATTATCCCCCCTGTAGAGGGGTCAACTTCGAGACGCAATTCTGGTGTTTCGAGCACGTTGTCAGGTGTGGCATCTGCTGGTGTGGAGAGGGAAGTCATGCCCTCGTATTCCGCATTGTTCTCCTCGTTCGCCGACACATCTGGTTCTATTTCAGTTGCGGTTCTGACCAGGTGCGCGGCTTGCAGGTATAGCTCTTCTGCCTGCTCCACATACGCGGCTTTCGCCGCCCATGAGCTTTCCAGCCGCCTGTACGGCTCGGTCTGCCTTGCCTGCTCGAATTCATCGCCGTATACCCTTTTGATGGTCGATTTCACGTCCAGACCCCAGGTATGCTCGCCAAATAAGAGAAGCTGCTCGTAAGCGGCATCGATGAGTGGGGCAATTCGACGAGCTAACGGAAAGTCTACACCATAGCCCTTATGCAGGGGCCATTCACGAACGGCTGCTTCTTCTTCAAGCGCAAGCAGTTTGGTGCGCAACTCTCTCACCCGTGCTACCTCGCGCGGCATCGTACCAATACCATGCACCCAGGTGTCGGCCAGGTCGTAGGCCACAACAGGCAGATTATCCAACTGCTTCGGGTGTTCGAGGAGCGAATCGGCGAAGTCCCCAAGCTCGCCGAATATAACCTCTGTATCAGGAGCACCCTGTATAATGGCTTCTCGGATACGGCCCAATGCGGCGGGTGATTGGGGGCCTTTGTTATCATCCGTTTGCTGGACCGCAAGCCATGTATCAAGGGGCCAATCGTCGGGCGGCAGGAGAGGTGTGCCGTAGCCGCCGGGCGAGTACCAGGTGAGGAGCCTCGCGCCGTCCGGCCCCTCCCACCAGAAGAGGCGCGGCACATGAGGCGGGTGGCTGCCCGGATTGCATCCCAGGTGCAGGAACTTGACGCCCGCCCGCACGAGCATCGAGGGGAATATCCAGGTATGACCGGGCACGTCTGTCTGTTTAGCGCCGGAAGGCCACCTTCCGAACTCCTCTGACAGTGATCTCGATATGTGCAGTCCGCGCACCAACTCTTCGATGCCGCAGAAGGCGGTATGGGTAGTAAAGGGCCACGCATGCCAGGAGAGATGCCCTTGTTGGACCAGGTCGCGGGCTGCGTGGCGCGTTTCTTCGGGCAGGGTAGGGTCATGAAGCAATTGTTTAAGCGGCCAGGCGGGAAGCGTCCAATTGTAGCGCAGGCCCTTTGCTTCTCCCGCCGTGGCTGCCACCACTTCGCGCACCTGACTGAACATTCGCCCAGTGTAAAGCGCCATTACCTCGTTGGGTAGGCCGGTGAAGCCGAGGTCGAAATGCGTCTTGAAGACGACTACGACTTTGCGAAGCGCGCGCTTCTTGCTCGCTGTTGGTTGGTCTTCCATAGCTTGTAGAGGGCCGTTCTACGGTCTGCTTGCGACTACTGGCTGACCGTCAGCGTACCCTTCATCCCTTTGTCAGCATGGCCGGGGATGTCGCAGAGCCAGGTATAGGCGCCGGGCTGCAAGTCTACATCTAGCTCTTTGGGGCTTTCTGCTTTCGTGAAGGTTTGGGTGCGCCCAACTTCTGTGTTGCCGTTCTTTATGACAAGGTTGTGGCCGAACTCGCCGCTGTTGACCACGGTAAAGCTGGTAGCTCCTGGGGGGATGCCCATACCCGCCGGGACTATCGCCCATTCCTTAAGCTCCACCTGGACGTGGTTAGCATCTTTTGGCTTAATCGGGTTCACGAGCGTCGGGTTAACCGGATTTGAGATGGCCGCAGTAGGCTGGGCTGCCTGTGTGGGTGGAGCGGGGTCGCCTCCGCAGGCCACTAGCGACACACCGCAGGCCAGCAGTAATAAGGTACTCAGGCCACCCTGCTTTACCAGGCTCCTTGTCGGGTTTACGAACTTCATGGTTGCTCCCTTCTGATTTGTTGCAAAAACAAGACCAGCTTTATAGATTAGCTAGGTGTTCCTTATTCTATCATGTCACCGGGTCGAAATCCCACCTGCCAGGGGTCAGTTTTTGATATATTGACATTTATTTCTCGGGTGGCGCTTCGGGCGCTTTTGGTACGAGTGGAGAGAGTATAGTCGCTGCGCCTGGGCGTAGCGCTTCTAGCTCGGCAAGCACGCTGAGCGCATTTTCACGGTGAACATTAAGTATAAGCTCGCCGAATTGTATGCCTCCCGCAGCCAGCACTGCTTCCCTTAGACGTTCTTCATCAAAATCGCTTATGTCGTCGGAGCTATATGCTCGTTGGAGGGTATTTAGCTCTTCTGAATCATCATTCAGGGTAAAGACGATGGGTAGAGTACGTTTGCGGAGGAGTAGGTCGGTTTTCTGCTGTGCGTGTGAGGCTCCGCCCAGCGCACTATGTGGTAACACGTCCCGCAGGTCATTCTCCAGTTGAGCGATCCCCCCGATTTCCCTTCCGAAGCGAGCCAGAAGCTCTACAACGCCAACAGGAGCGCCAGCCGTGAGCGCGCCGATGCGACATGCGCCTGAGATAAGCGCGCCCGCTTTCATTTGCGTCATATTGTTGCTCATCTCAACAGTAACTTCTGCGGACCCCATACGCTCATAGAGCATATCGAGGTGCTGGCCTACCGCTGCTTCCACGAGCATATTCTGGAGGGCGTCCAGGGCAGTTAGAGCGTGTTCTCCCCCGTTCCGTAGGGCATCATGAAGGAGTGCCTGCTGGGCCATTACCAGCATGAGGTTAGCGGTATTGAGAGCCTGCCCTGGGCCGTATCGTTCTATGATCGGGCTGGGGTCGTGGTCGGTCACTTCGTCAAGGAGGTCGGCGGCGGCCATCGCTATTTCAACGGCTGCTGCGGCGGGCACGGCACGTGTCCAGTTCTCACGCCCCCCAGGTTCGGAGGCTGCCTGATAACTGAGCGCGACACTGAGGGGCCACCTGGGTGCTCGGACTTGGGACGGGTCGCCCTCGAACGGGGACGACATCACCTTTCCAGGCGTGGAGAGTGCCGCCTTGCCCATTTCGATCAGGGTCGCAGGCACCACGCCGGAGTAGCCGAGGAGGATGCTCTTCAACTCTTCATACACCGCCTTAGTGAGGGCGAATGTATCTATAGGTGTGTAATCGTCAGGGGAAGATGGAGGCATATAGAAATTATGAGTTTTGAGTTATGAATTTTGAATCGATGTGGTTTCTTTATAATTCATAATTCAAAACTCATAATTCATAATTGGAGCGAAGCGACTAAGTAAGCAATAAAAAACCCAGGCTAGCAATCTCATCATAATTGAGACTGCTAGCCTGGGTTACGTTGTGCGTTTAGCCTGGATTAGCCCCAGTAACGGTCTGTTCCACCGTCGCTGGACGCCCATGTGCCTGCTGCCGCGCCGCCGTTGGCTCTCACGTTAGCAGCGATCTGCCACGATAGTGAGCTGAGGGAACGATGCTCAGCCGGAGTAATAAAGCCGTTGTTCAACATCATACGGCTATTCATGCTTGTGTTGCCACCCTTGATTACTTGTCGTGCCAATTTTTCTAGTGCGGTAAGGTTCATCGTAGCTGCTCCTCTTTGGTAATGTTACTCCCTCTCCGGCCCCCTCTGGTTTTTACATGCGCCGACAAACACACCAGCATAAAAAGAATGTCACGTGCAGCATTGCAGGTATTATGTTTGTATCGGCTAAAGTACTGGTTGCGGCATAATACTAATTAGGATAAAAGTACTACCTTGCAACCTGACCAGAGTATACCAGGGAAAACTACATAAGTCAATACCTTTTTTAGACCAATATCGAAGTACTAGGACTCATTTACGCAAAACTACGTAGCGATTGAGGGTTGCCCACGGAGTAGTAGCCATAGCATGAAGCATTATTGCAGGCGCAGGTGCGGGAAATGCAGACGTTTTCCACAATAAGGAGTAGCCAATGAGAGTCGTGTGGCATGGATATTCAGGGACAGGTGGCTAGGATAAAAGTACTAGGGGCGAATTAGGACGGAACCGCCAAGACGCCAAGAGCGCCAAGTACCCGCCAAGTTGTTTATTGTTTGAAACGCAAAGACGCAAAGGGGGCAGTAGTTCACTTCGTTCATCGCAGAGTATTTTGGGGTTAGGGGTTAGCAACTTTGAACCTTGAACTAATAGCTGACGGCTGATAGCTAATTCGTAATTTCTACAAGTTGCTCACCCGTAGATCTTTAACTCGGAGTTGAAGGTGCTTTTCTCCTCGCCATTCGCGGCGCTCGATGGTAAAGAGGAGGTCAACCACGGGGCGTCTGCGGATCAATTCAGCGAAGCGGCCAAAGCCGAACGCGATTGCCTCTATGGGTCTGCCGGATGCGGGTGGGGCATCGGCCAGGTGCAGCTTCAGGTGAGAGCCGTCGCCGACAGTCTGCGCTTCGCGGGCATGGACACCTCTTGCCATAAAGAGGGGGAAAGGGTTGCCCGATCCGAAGGGGGCAAGGCGGGAGATGCTGTCCAGCGTGCCGTCGGTAACGTCGGCCATAGTTATCTCGGCGTCTGCCATGTAGGTAGGTTGGAGTTGATGGCTTTCAAGTCGTGCCCCCACCAGCTCGCATAGACGGGTGTTGAGCGCTGCTATCTGGTCGTTCTTGACAGTGAAACCTGCGGCGGCAGCATGTCCACCGAAGCGCACCAAAAGGTCTTGCACCTCGGTAAGGGCCTCGACTATGTTCAGGTGAGCGGTGCTGCGGGCTGAGCCTCTGCTTTCTCCATCGCCTTCTTCCAGCACCAGCGCTGGCCTTCCGAACTCCTCGACCAGCCTACCCGCGACAAGGCCGATCACGCCGGAGGGCCATTCGCGGTCGGAGAGCAAGATCAGCTTGATACCGTCGTCCATGCCGCGCGCTCGCTCCTTCGCCTGCTCGACTATAGAGGTGGTGAGCGCCTGGCGTCGGCGGTTCTGGGCTTCGAGCTTCTGGGCAAGCTGGCCCGCCTCCCAGGGGTCTTCAGTCATGAGGAGGCGGTAAGCAGTGCTGGCGTCGTCTATGCGACCGGCGGCGTTCAACCGGGGGCCGATGACGTAGCCTATGCGCTCGGTGTCTATGCTATCCAATTCCACGTGTGCGTACGCGAGCAGCTTGCCCAGCCCAGGGAGAGTGTTGTACGGCAGCGCGCTTAAGCCGTGATAGACTAGCGAGCGATTAGCCCCTTTGAGCGGCACAATATCGGCGACCGTGCCGATAGCCACCAGGCCAAGCAGGTCTTTGTTGCGTAGCCCTGGCGGTCGCCCGCAGGTTTTGACGAGGGCGCGAACAAGTTGGTAGGCTACGCCCACCCCGCAAAGGTCCTCGAAGCATTCGCAGCCGGGAACGTGCTGCTTGGGGTTTATGCAGGCGGCGGCATCTGGAAGGTCGGCAGGGAGATGGTGGTGGTCGGTGACAATGACATCCATGCCCGCCGCTCGCGCATCTTCGACTTCGGCCCGGCCCGATATGCCGCAGTCTACGGTTATGAGGAGCTTCGCCCCTTTAGCGGCTATCTCTCTCACCGCCCCGGAGTTTAGTCCATAGCCTTCGCGCACGCGGTTTGGGATGTAAGGTTCGACGTTCGCCCCGAAGTGCCGGAGCGCCGTGGTGAGTAGCGCGGTGGAGGTGACGCCGTCGGCATCGAAGTCGCCATAGACAACTACCTTCTCCCCGGTCTTGAGGGCCGAGCAAATCCGCTCCACGGCAGGCTTCATACCCGCCATGAGCATCGAGTCGGGATAGTTCGAAACGTCGGGAGGGTTAAGGAAGCATTCGATCTCGGAGGGATCGGTCAGTTCTCGGTTGGCGAGAAGCTGCACCATGAGTGGAGAAAGCTGGAGATGGGCAAGGCCAGCCTGAGTACGACGTATCTCATCGGGGGATAGGGATTTATGTGTATCCCAAAGTGGGGGCCGGCGTTCCAATTATGCTCTCTTTTCCACACAAAACGTTTCTCTAAGTGTCAAATCGCGCTCTACAAAGGCAATGATAGCATACGGTGTAGGGGAACCGCAACAGCAGCACGTTGCATAGGAGAGGGAGGTGGAACCAACCTACTCTTTGTGGCTGTACTGTGGGTAATCAGAAGGTTAAAAAGGGCAACTACCAATTTACAGAGAAAACTACGATGTTGCTA
Source organism: Chloroflexia bacterium (assembly GCA_038246925.1). GTDB lineage: Bacteria > Chloroflexota > Chloroflexia > QHBQ01 > JADMIH01 > JADMIH01. Next base: position 4,269 of record JBBRVL010000094.1, on the reverse strand, counting down.
AAGTCGAGCCCATCTATTTGGTAGGCGTAACAGCCAGGACTGCGTAAATGGAGCGTTGAACCCCAACCACGCCAACCAAGTCTGGTTGCTCCCTCGATAATAAGCGACCCTAGCGCACCAAGCTGTAGTTCCGGTGTTAACTCTTGACCAGACCACGTGGCCCGAAACCGGGGATCGTTGGGGCCATCAAGCTGGTGTACCCTTACCAATGCGGGGCTGTCATAATCGGGGTGGCTCACCCATAACAATTTGGTTGTGTGCCAATCTCCTTCCATGGGCAAGTCTTTGAGCGAATTGGATTGGATCGGGTACACTGGACCTTCTCCTAATCCTGGTCCGAACGCGGGATTGACCGCCGTTTCTTTAGATATCGGACAGGGTGTCCCAGAGGTCAAGGTCGGCAAATGTAAGGGTCTGCGGAGAGAATCCCAGGCCGAAGTAGCAGCCGGTGTAGGGATTGATGCAAGCTGTGTTACTTGCGCAATAGTCATAAGGGTAGGAGTGGCTGAGACTGATACGGTATTTATATTTGTCGCTGTGGGTGTGAGACTTCCGTCCTTCATGACCGAGTTAGTATTCTGGTCGCACCCGGCTGCCAGAGGTAGAGTGAGTGAGATAACCAAGAGGATGCACAATGCTCTGGTAACTCGCGACGTTAGCAATCTTAATCTGCTGTAGGTTGGCATTGGTGGCTTGTGTCCTTTCTTTTCGCATCATGGGTAAGGTGAGCAGGGGCGACATGGATGTGTCGGCCAAAGAGGCTGCCTGCGTTCCAACTATGCTCTCTTTTCCACACAAAACGTTTCTCTAGATGCCAAATCACGCTCTACACAGGCAATGATAGTATACGCAATAGGGGAACCTCGACAGAAACACATACCGGGAGTGACGAAAACTGAAGGTGTAGGGGTGGACCTAGGTGTCTGCCCTGTCCGATTACACAATCGCAAGCAGGGCGCATTCCAGGCAAGGGCGGACGTATAGATCCGCTCTTACATACCCTACATCGTGCTCGGCAAATAGCGTTATACTGGACGACGATCAACAATTGGTACGGGAGGGTTCGCGGGATGGTAAGGGAATATAAATGGCGGCTGCGAGTGAGGAGTTACGAAGGGGACGCCTGGGGCCAGGTCTCGGCGTCGAGCGTCCTACGCTACCTTGAGCAATCGGCTATCGACGCGGCGGCTGATGCCGGTTATGGGCGCGATTTCCACCGCGAGAATCGTTCCGCATGGGTGATACGACGGATGACCCTTCTCTTTGGCGAGCAGCCCGCGCGTACGGGCGACGACCTGGAGATCCGCACCTGGATTTCGCATTTCGCCAAGGTTAGGGGTGGCCGTGAATACAGAGTTGCCAACGCCTCAACGGGCAACATGGTAGTGACCGGGCTGGCCGAGTGGGTCTACCTCAACCGCGACACCTTTACTCCGCTACTGATACCCTCGGACCTCGGAGCGCGCCTGGACATGCCTGGCGCTCCCCTGGGTACTTATGAAGCCCCTACCGTCGATGCGGTGGATAATGGCGCAAAGTTCAAGATGGAGCGCCAGGCACGATGGCACGAGACCGATTCGATGCAACATATCAACAATGCCATATACGCGGATTGGCTCGATGAAGCGATGAGAGATGCGGTTACTCATATGAGTTGGAGTGTGGAGGCGCTGAGAGCGCAAGGTTTGCAGTTGAGAGGGGAATACTACTATCTCGACTACAAGAAAGCAGCCGTGCCGGGGGACAATATTACGATCACAACCCGGATCGATGGTGTGTCGTCCAGGCAATGCGCGGTGAGTCAATCGGTGGGGACAACGGAAGGGGTAGAGTTGCTGAGGGCCAATATTGTCTACCGATGGCGAAGCAACGAGGGAGAAGAGGCACAGGGGCCGGAAGGCTGGCTGACACGAGCCGTATCTTAGGCACAAACAGAAAAGCCAAACAGTTCTTGCGAACCATCTGGCTTTCTGTTCCTTCAGCTTTCCTGGCGAACCAGTAACTCCGAAGTAGCCATAGTATAGGGGATGTTCACGGTCGAGTCAATAGGGCAAACTAGAAGTTATACACATCCGCCTTTCGTTTGGAAGGGGCTGCCTGATTAGCCTGATTGGTTGGTTTAGCCATAGCTTTGTCTCCCATATCATGCTTAGTATGTAGGTGAGGCCTGGGTGCCTGTTGTCTCTTTCATGTCCGATTGCTTCATCGCCTTCTGTAGCAGATCAGGTGCGCTCTGCTCGAGCAGCATAGCCGTAGTTTCTTCCTGCTCCAGATTCATCTGCAGGAGGCTCACGACCTCGTTCTGACCCATCACTTCCGCCCCTGCTATCAAATCGCGGTAGCTCGAAATCTCATAGTGCTCGGCCTTCGCCGCCGAACCCGCTATAGCGCAATCGCGGATTTTGGGAGCGCCTTTGGTCTCTTCGAGCATCTTCTTGGCTTCGGTAATAAGACCCTTGGCCCCGGCGCACATTTCGCGCTTTGGCTCCTCTCCTATCGCGCTGAAGACACCTTCGAGGGTCTTGATATGGCCTCTGGTCTGCTCGATGTGGGTTCGTAGCATTTCCTTGAGAGTATCATCGGTCGCTTCGGCGAGCATCTCTTGCTGCCCCTTGAGGAACTGGTGCTCGGCATCGTATAGATCGGCCAGTTCATGCTCAAATTTCTCTTGCAAGCTCTTGATTGGCATTTATCTTCTCCTTAGTGGGGTTATAGTGATCGTTATGCCCTCCGATTGTCTTCCACGTTAGAGTGCAATGCCTGTGCCACGTAGGAACGATGCCTATGCGAATCGAGTGAACTATGGTGAAATTGGCTAGGTGAGAGGTACTGGAGGTGAAGGCAGGGTAAACATGCAGCCAACTTAAACAAAAAACCCAGGCAATCCTTGCGGACCATCCGGGCTTTTGTTCCTTCAGCTTTCCTGGCGAACCAGTAACTCCGAAGTAGCCACAGTATAGAGGATGTCTAGGGTCGAGTCAATGGATCGAACCGGCAGTTATACACATTCGTCTTTACTGTGGAAGGGGTTAGGGGTTAGGGGTTAGTTATATTGTCTTCGATCATTACGTTTCACGTTTCACGTTTCACGCTTCACTCAGTACCACCTGCGCTCGGTAGTCATCATACGCTCCCTCGAAGATACGAACGCGACCTTCTTTCACCTCGACTATGCGGTCGGGATAGGCGTTGAGGAAGGCGCGGTCGTGCGCGACAGCGATTACTGTGCCCTCGAACGCATCCAGAGCCGCCTCGAAGTGACCGCGCCCTTCTATGTCGAGGTGGTTGAGCGGCTCGTCAAGCAAAAGAAGGTTACAGCCTCGCAGCACCAGGAGCGCAAGTTGGAGCCTGCTCCTCTCACCCAGAGAGCATTCCCCGGTGCGCCGGAATACGTCGTCGGCGCTGAAGAGAAAGAAGTGAAGGAAATTGCGAGCTTCCGTTTCGCTCATTGGCTGCTCATGCAGGACGGTCTGTAGCACGCTGCTTTCACGATCGAGGTTCTCTTGCTCCTGGGCGAGCATTCCTAGGCGCACGCCTGCGCCGATGCGAATACGACCCTCTTGAGGCTGGAGTGCCCCCGCTATCAGGCGCAGGAGGGTAGTTTTGCCCGCACCGTTTGGACCTACCAGAGCAATCCGGTCGCCGTAGCCTATATCCAGAGAGACCTTTTCGAGCAAAGGGGATTTGCCTGGGTAATTGAAGCTTACGTCTTCCATGCGGATTACGGCGCGGCCACTCGGCGGGGGCGTGCCAAAATCGAGCTTGAGCCACCACTGGAGCTTTGGCTTCTCTACACGCTCGTCAGATTCGAGGTAGCGTTCCAGCTTGCGCTCGCGTGACTTGCCGACTCGGGCCTTCTTGCGGGCCAACTTACGCACTCCCGGCTGTCGTGGCGTAGTTGAAAGCTCTATCGCTCGGGCCTCTCCTTTGAGGCGGCCAATGTCCTTTTCCACCTGACCTACATACTCCTGTTGGCGAGTCCAGGCCTGGCGGTGCAGGTCGGCCTCATGCTCCCTGGCTGCGGCGAAATCGCTGTAATTGCCTGTGTAGCTTTTGAGCGTATGGGTGTTGGGATCGAGATAGAGGACGCGAGTGACAGTTGAATCGAGGAAGTGGCGATCATGGGAGACTACGAGCACGGCCCTGGGGTAATTCTGCACAAAGCTCTCAAGCCAATCGAGCGCTTCCACGTCGAGGTGGTTGGTAGGCTCATCGAGCAGCAGGAGGTCAGGCTCTCGCAAAAGAAGACCCGCGAGGCCGAGGCGTGTC
>JBBRVL010000093.1:0-11495 GCA_038246925.1 Chloroflexia bacterium | reverse complement strand
CTGTTCGGGCGGATAGGGACATCGCAATTCAGGATGATAGTGGTGGTGATAGGTCTGAACCTGCTCTTTGGGTTAGGGGTAGGCTTCTCCGGCATAGCGATGATCGACAATTGGGCACACCTGGGGGGCTTGTTCGCGGGTATAGCCGTAGGATTTGTGCTCTCGCCAAGATACAGCCTGGACAAGTGGGCAACGCCCAACATACGCGAGGTCGTTCGCGAGCGCGCAGGTTATCTTCCCTGGATAGCGACAACTCTGGTCGCACTCAATATAGTGTTCCTCTTTTCCACCTATCTCCTGTTGATCAGGACAGGGGTAGTGATACCTCGTTGATTTTGGATTTTGGGTTTTAGATTTTGGATTACGAATTATGAGATAAGGAAGGGTTTTCAGGCGAAGCCCAATTCAGACCGGTCTGGTTTTGCATCATGAATTAGTAAGACCACCAACGACCAGCCAGTACCCCGGAGAAACCCAAAATCCAAAATCCAAAATCCAAAAAGGCAAATATGGAATACCTTTGGACCCCCTGGAGGATGTCTTACATAAGCGGCAAGACAGGCGCAAGCGAAGATAGCCTGCGCGAGGAGATAAGCCGCATCGCTGAGGAGGCCGACCTCCCTCAGTTAGAGAGTACAGGTTGCGTCTTCTGCGACCGTGCTCGCCTACCTGAGTCTCGTGACCGTGAGAGCCTGATAGTGCTTCGTGCGGAGCACAACTTCGTTATCCTCAACCTTTACCCATATAACTCCGCGCACCTTATGGTAGTGCCTTATGAGCATACAGCCGATCTGGCAGGGCTGGACGCAGAAACGACGGTAGAGATGATGTCACTGGCGCAGAAGATGGTGAGGGTGATAAGCGCAGAGTATAACCCTGAAGGCTTCAACCTGGGGATGAACCTGGGTAGGGCGGCGGGCGCGGGAGTGGCCGACCACCTCCACATGCACCTCGTTCCACGCTGGGCAGGCGATACTAACTTCATGCCGGTGGTCGGCGGCACGAAGGTCATGCCAGAGTTACTGGAAACGACGCTCGACAGACTCCGAAAGCGGACTGGGTACGAGTTGTGAATTACGAATTACGACGGAACCACCAAGATGCCAAGAACGCCAAGAGAGCGCCAAGTTATTATTGTTTAGTTTGTAGCTGACGGCTGACGACTGATAGCTAACTCGCTTACACCCTCTCCTGCGCCCTCCTGATGATGCGCCGCATCATGGCGCGTGGGGTGAACCTCGCTGACTGCACTACAAGTAGATTCCGCAGACCTGTTACAACTACAGGTTGACCTTTCATGAAGCCTTTGTAGCCTATTTTGGCGACGGTGCGAGCGTCCATGATGTTGCGGCCCGCAACCAGCTTCGAGTCTTCCATGTTGCCCCGCTTCTGGAAGCCCGTCTCGGTAATACCGGGGCAGAGAGCGGTGACGGTGACGCCCGTGCCTTCTAGCTCATTCGATAGCGCCTCCGAGAAAGAGAGGACGTAGGCTTTCGTGGCGTAATAGACGGCCATGAGAGGGCCGGGGAAGTAGGCCGCAGTGGAGGCCACGTTCAATATCCTGCCGGAGCGACGCTGCACCATCCCAGGAAGGAAAAGTTTGGTCAGGCGCGTAAGAGTCACCATGTTGACCTGCATCATCTGAAGTTCTTTCTCCGGGTCTGTTTCGACGAAGAGGCCGAAGTCGGTGAAACCTGCGTTGTTGACAAGCGCATCCACCTCTATCCTTTCCTGCTCAACCTGATCGAACAGATCTTGGGGCGAAGATGGCTCCGACAGGTCTTTTGCAATGACCGTCACCTTTATGCCGTGCCGCTTCTCCATGTCGCGCTTTATCTCTTCCAGCTTTTGCTCGCCCCGCGCCACGAGCACGAGGTTATAACCATCCCGCGCAAAAAGCCTGGTCAATTCGTAGCCTATGCCGCCGGAAGCGCCTGTAATAAGGGCTGTCTTTCCTTGTTTTTGCCGGGTTGCCTCATCCATCTTTGTCCGCCTTCCTTCGTCAATTCATAATTCAAACTAGACCAGTAAAACTTCCTTATTCATAATTCTTCATGTAAGGTGACCATGCGATCACCGTGGCGCTGTCTTTGCCTCGCTCCTGGTGTACCTTTTTGAGGGCTGCTTCGACGTTGGCCGGAAGGTCAGAGCCTTTTGTGAAGGCTTTGTACAATTGGGCAGGGTCCTCGAAAGGGCGTCTTCCGCACTCCAATAGGCCGTCAGTGACCATCACGACGATGTTCTGGCCTTCCCCCAATTGGCGCACACCTGATGTATAGCATGGCACATCGAGGTCGAACGTGTTTCTGTACCCCACCCATTCATAGAAGCTGCGCTGGTTGAGGGCGTATTGTCCCAGGCGGGCAAGATCATGGTGGAGCAGATAGAGGACACAGTCACCTATCGACAGCCACCAGAGGAAACCCTCCTTGCGGGCGCAAATCAAACACGATGCCTCACCTTCGATTTTGCTACATCGTGCCAAGAAGTCAGGCGATGTGAACATGGAAAGGATTAGGGTATGCAGAGAGGCGAACGCGCTTTGCACCGGCTGGGACAATGCCTCTGTCACACCGTCGAACCGGCCTTCTATTTCTTTAAGCAGCAACTCGGCGCTCTCGGCAGAATAGTGAGCGTCGATTATGGCGACAAACTCCCAGCTACTATCCACTGCGCACCAAACTAATGCCCCATCTTCGTTCTTGCTCGCCCCTGCGCTAACCCGCCCACCGTAGCGGCCAATGACCACATCCCGACACAGGTCGATGGCTGGCACATCGAGATGCATCTCATCGCTGCCTAGCCAGCTAAAGCTATCGATTTTGGATTTTGGATTTTGGATTTTGGATTTCTCCGAGGTATTAGCTGGTTGTTAGTGGTTGTACTAATTCGTAATTCATAGTTCCCGCAGGGTAAAGGCTGCTACCCGTTCATTATACTCGGCGGGCTTCTCCAGGGGCAGCATGTGGCCTGCGCCCTCTATTATTCCCAGGCGCGAATCATGTATCCGGCTGTTGAGGTATTCGCTGTACCTGGGCGGGGTCATCCGGTCCTGCGCGCCCACGATGCAAAGAGTAGGCACGCTAATCTGCTCCACCTGCTCCATCACATCAAAGCGGTCGCACGCTTCGTAGTCGGCTAATGTGATTCCCTGGGGAGTGCGGAGAAGCTGGCGTCGCGTACCGTTGAGCCTGGCTTTCTGCGCGTAGGTTAGCTCACGGTCAGGAGGTGCAAAGCTTTCTTCAAGTATCAGATCGACAGCCGCAGGATAATCTTCGCGTAGGAGTTCGAGCAGGCGTGGAAGCACCCGCAGGCGAGCGCCTGTGCCCGTCAGTACGATAGCCTTCAGCCATGAAGGTCGCCGCAGGGCCAGGTTCAGTGTGATAGCCCCGCCCATGGAGTGGCCGTTCAGCACGACACCCTCTAACCCCTTGCGCTCGATGTAGTCTGCCACGAAGTCGGCATAACTGTCGATTTTGGTGTCCCAGAGGGCACCCCGGTTTTGGATTTTGGATTGCTCTATGTTATGGGTTGGGTTTTTGACGCCTCTCGATATATGTCCGGGGAGGTCGAGATAATGGGCGTCGGGGAAGAGTTGGCGCTGTTCGTGCCAGAAGTCGGCGTTTGAGCCTGCGCCGTGGATGAAAACCGTATCGATTTTGGATTTTGGGTTTTGGATTTTGGATTGCTCCAGTTAGGGGGTGGTCACCTTGGGCAAGGAGGTGGTAGCTTCAAAAGTAACAGTCGTCTTATCTGCCTCTTTTGTGGCGCTCAGGCCATGCAATCGACCATTGAACTTTATGCCACTCACGCTTACATGATTGATGTTTTCCGGTAGATATGCGTCAGCGTCGAGCGAACCATTCTCCCCTGGGGAGAGGCCGAGCATAGTCTGGCAAAAATGTAATATCGAGCCTGCCGCCCACGCCTGCGGGCTGCAACTGACCGGGTATTCGGCGGGCACCGAGTAGTAACGCAAGTCACGGGCAAATCCGCAGTAAAGCTCCGGCAGGCGAAACATTTTGAATCTTATGCCTGCGTCCACCACCTGTCGCATCACCTCTGCGGCCTCTTGATGGAAGCCGTAGCGCGCCATGCCCGCCGCGATTATCCCATTGTCGTGAGGCCAGACACTGCCGTTGTGATAGCTCATCGGGTTGAACGACGGCTCGTAACTAGACAGGGTGCGTATACCCCATCCGCATAGCATATCGGGTTGCATGAGCCTCGCTACCACCTGTTTTGCTTTGTCCACGTCGATGATGCCGCAATAGAGGGCGTGACCAACGTTAGAAGAGATGCTAGGCACCTGCTGGTTAGAGCCGTCGAGCGCCTGGGCATAGAATCCTGCTTTGGGCATCCAGAACTCGGTGTTGAACCGCTCCTTCAGCACATGGGCTTGCTGGGCCAGTATAGCCCCGGCCTCGTTATCGCCCCGGCTTATGAGCAGAGATGCCATACCCATCTTTGCGGCGAACACATATGCCTGGACCTCAACAAGCGCGATAGGCGGCTCGGGGAGGTTGCCGTCAGGGAACTGGAGCGAGTCATACATATCTTTCCAGCCCTGGTTGCGCAGGCCCCCGCTCGATTTCGTCTGGTATTCGACAAAGCCATCGCCGTCGAGGTCGCCATATTCGTCTATCCAGGTGAGCGCTTGCATGACGTTAGGCAGAAGGTCGTTATAAAAGTCGTCGCTGCCCGTCCAGCGCATTGCTTCAACGAACAGCATAATGAATAAAGGGGTAGCATCTATAGAGCCGTAGTAGGGCGTATGGGGTATCTCGCCGAGGGCTGCCATCTCACCGAAACGGATCTCGTGCAGGATTTTGCCCGGCTGCTCGTCACGCCAGGGATCGACTACCTTGCCTTGATGTTGCGCGAGGTAGCGCAAGGTCCCTTCCGCGATAGTGGGGTTGAACATCAGCGTCTGAAGGGCGGTAATCAGGCTGTCACGACCGAATGGGACGGAGTACCACGGTATGCCCGCGGCGGGGAAGAGGCCACCCGGTACGTGGTCCATCAACACACGCAGGTCGGCCAGCGAGCGGTCGAGTATCGAGTTGAAGACGGCATTGTCGGTACGCACGAGGGTGTTGTCGGACGCCCACTGCTCGTAATCATGCTTGAGAAACTGGGCGTCACTATCGAACAGGAAGGCGGGCTGCCTCTCAAACAGTCCTTCGGGCACCGCCGACAGGTTCATAAACCACGGTTCGTGAGGAGGCAACTCAACCTCCCACAGGGCGTGCGCGGACCAGGGCACCACATGCTCCTTGAGCGCGGCGGTATTGCCTGGATAGATAGTGCCAAGAGTAGCATCTATACCGCCGGTTTCAGGGGGAGGCGCAACCCAGAAGTGAGTAGGGGAGGGATCGAAGGAGATGCTTGTTTGCCGCTCTTTTCTATCGAGGCCGGTGTAGCGGAGGGTAAGCACACCCTCCTGCCAGAGTGGCTCGTGCATAGCGCCACGACCATTACGTGGGAAACCCCTGATGTCGAACATATCGCGGAAATCGGCACCCAGGTCTATACGCAGGCGCAAGCGGACGGGAGACGAGTTATAGTTGTAGAGACCTATGCGCTCCCTCATGCCGCCGCTCATAAGGCGATTTCGCCGGAGAGATACGGTGTTCGAGAGGACAGTCTTGCCGCTTTCCAGCCCAAGAGCCGGGTTGGTGAGCTGGATGTTCGCCATGAAGTTGTGCTCACTCGAAGCAGAGAGTAGCACAGGTTCCTGTCCCTCGATGGTAAGACAATAGAGGGATAGGTAGCGGGTGTCGTTGTAATACAGACCCAGGCTGGTGCCGAACGGTATATCGCCGGTACTGTTGGTGGTGACGAATATGCGGTCTTCCTTGAGCACCAACTGGTCGGAGACCTGGTCGTTTTGTGAGGGCAAGGGTTGTGCCTTCGGGGAATTATGAGTTTTGAGTTATGAATTATGAATTGACGGGGGTTTTCATAATTGATAATTGGTGGCCTATTTGAGGGATTTTAGCACAAGGGCGTATAAGTGGCAAAAGCAATTACGAAAGCCTGAGTAGTGCCGTGCCGGGTCATACTTCCACAAACACTACTCAGTGGTTGCGGTTCAGGGTATACTAGGCCCATGAATCAGAACTTGAAAGACCTCATGGTCTTTTCGCCTGAGGTAGGGCAGGCTCTTCAGGATAAAAGGGCAGTCGTAGCGCTTGAGTCGACCGTAATCGCGCATGGGCTGCCGCACCCACTCAACCTTCAAGTCGCAGCCTCGATGGAGAGCATCATCAGGAAGCGCGGCGCTACCCCAGCCACTATCGCCATACTCGACGGCAAGATACACATTGGCCTTTCAGAAAGCGAGCGCGACCGGGTCGCCACAGGACGAAACATCACGAAGGCCAGCCTGCGCGACCTGCCCATATTGCTATCGAGGCAGGGGAGCGGCGGTACAACCGTATCGGCCACTGCCCACCTGGCGGCGCAAGCGGGTATCGTTGTGTTTGCTACAGGCGGTATTGGTGGCGTCCATCGTGGGTGGAATAATACGCTCGATATTTCAGCCGACCTGCCTGCGCTTGCTTCTACGCCGGTGGTAACCGTCTGCGCCGGGGCGAAGTCGGTGCTCGATCTGCCCGCGACCCTCGAATGGTTGGAGACCCACGGCGTGCCTGTGTTGGGCTTCCGCACCGATCAATTTCCTGCCTTCTACACGCAGGCTACCGACCCTCCCCTGCCGGTGGATGTACGTGTAGAAATAGCCCAGGAGGTCGCCGATATATTCAGGATGCGCCAGAGGTTGGGCCTGACGGGTGGGGTGCTGGTATGCGTGCCTGTTCCTCAAGATATGGCACTCAGCAACAGGGAAGTCGAAGGCGCTGTAAAGAGCGCCATGCACGATGTCGAAACCGAGAATGTGAAGGGTCGAGACGTTACCCCGTTCCTGCTCAAGGCACTCACGGAGACCACAGGCGGGCGTTCGCTCACCGCCAACCGGGCTTTGCTGGAGAACAACGCAGCGGTTGCGGCCAGCATAAGCAGGGCTATCACGCCGCCACAGTACGTTTAGAAATTACGAATTACGAATTACGACGGAACCGCCAAGACGCAAAGAGCGCCAATAGTTCGCTACGCTCATCTCGCCAAGATTATTATTGTTTTGAATCACGAATTAGCTATCAGCTATCAGCCGTCAGCTATTATAGACCACCGAATACTAACCCCTGATCCCTGATCCCTAATCCCTAATCAGATTGAACATCCTCTCCATAGGCGATCTCTTAATCGATGTGGTCGTGCGGTATGATCCTGCATCGGCTGAGGAGGACACGGCTCCCGACACAGTGCAGGTGTTGCCCGGAGGCTCAGCCGCTAATTTTGCGGTGCATGCTGCCAGGCTTGGCGCTAATGTTCAGTTTGTTAGCAGGGTAGGTGCGGATTGGGCGGGCGAGATGCTTGTGCGCTCTCTGATGAACGAAGGGGTCACGGCCCGCGTGAAGGTGGTGGATGAGGCCGCGACAGGACGAGTGCTTGCGATGGTGGATGCGCAAGGGCGCAACCGGATGTGGTCTTACCCGGGTGCGAGCGGCACAATCAGCCCTGACGACCTTGATCCCGCGTGGTTTTTGGGCCTGGATGCTTTTCACCTCACAGGCTACTCCCTCCTCAGGGATAGGCCCAGGGCCGCAGCGCTCCGTGCCCTTGAGCTTGCCCGCAGCAACGGTGAGACTTTCTGCACGCTCGATCCAAACCCGCCCCACCTGATAAGCGACTTTGGCCCCGCCCGCTTCCACGAGATGATCGAGAGCCTGCATTTCAACGCGATATTTCCCAACCTGGAGGAGGGGCGTCTGTTAAGCGGGAAAGACCAGCCAGACGAGATCATTAGCGCCTTGCTGGAACTCGCTCCCGTAGTCGTGCTCACTATGGGAGAGCATGGTTGCCTCGCCGCACGGGGCAGCAAGCGGATTAGAGTCCCTGCAACACCTACAAAGCTCATCGACACCACAGGCGCGGGCGATGCCTTCGCGGCAGGCTTTGTGGTAGAATACCTGAACGCACACGATTTGCACGCCGCAGCCCTCTTTGCCGGACGCCTCGCCTCGCAAGTCGTCAGTAGAGTCGGGGCGAGATGAGTAGTGCCAGAAACGTGAAACGTGAAGCGTGATAACCGACTACTGGCCACCGACCACCAACCACTATGAACAACGATACCCCCAAACACACACGCAGACCGCCCCTCGCCGAGATAGACTCGTGGGAGCTTTGGCAGGCGTGGAAACGTGGGGAGCGCAAGATGGTGTGGCCCTGGTTCGGACTGCTGTCAGGCTTTTGCGTGGTGCTAGCCGCGATGTACTCATTCTTCTTCTTCTCGACCAGTCTCAATGACGACAAGATAGCCCAGGTTGGGCTGATACTAATCCTGGCCGGTTTCCTCTATTATCTCTGGCGCAGAATATCGCCCAGGCGCGATTTTTCCCTGGCTGTAGTAGGATTGGTTGCCTCCGTATCGGGTGCAGCGTTCCTCCTATGGCTGCTCGCATACGGTCTTAGCGGCTGGAATCCGATGGTTGCTATAGTCGGTACGGTACTTCTCGGGCTGCTCGGACTGGGCGTTAGCTTGCCCTCGTTGAACGAGATAGCCAGGCGGCAAGAAGGGGGATAATTTCTAATTATGAGTTTTGAATTATGAATTGGTGGGTTTCTTTATAACGCCTAATCCATAATCCGTAATTTCTCGAAGGGAGAATATGCAGAAGCTAATTGAGTGCGTGCCTAATTTCAGCGAGGGGAAGCGGCAGGACGTTATAGAGGCAGTCGCCTCTGCTGTACGTTCGGTTGAAGGCGTGCGGTTACTCGATGTCTCATCCAACCCCGATCACAATCGGACAGTGCTAACGTTCGTGGGACCCCCGGATAAAGTAGCTGAGGCAGCGTTCGCCTGTACTGCCGAAGCGGTGAAGTTGATCGACATGGAGCAGCACAAAGGTGAGCACCCGCGCATAGGCGCTATGGATGTAGTTCCGTTCGTGCCTGTTACCGGTATGACGCTCGAAGAAGCGGTTGATCTGGCAAAGCAGGTAGGAGAGCGGATAGCAAGAGAACTGAGGGTGCCGGTATATCTGTATGCCGCTGCCGCCGCCACTCCCACCCGCAAGCGTCTCCCCGACGTGCGCCAGGGCCAATATGAGGGCTTGAAAGAAAGCATCTCCACGCCTGAGCGTAAGCCCGATTTTGGGGAGGCAAAGATGCACCCAACGGCTGGCGCGACTGCGGTTGGAGCTCGGCCTCCCCTGATAGCCTTCAACGTGAACCTCGGCACGACCAACCTGCAAATAGCCAAGAATATCGCCAAAGGGCTGAGGGAGAGCAGCGGCGGCCTGATGAACGTGCAAGCGATGGGGGTCGACCTGGCGGCGCAGGAGATGGTGCAGGTGTCGATGAACCTGCTCGATTATACGAAAACCCCTATCCACAGGGCATATGAACTGGTGCGCGTTGAAGCGGAGAGGCATGGCGTGCCGGTGGTTGGCAGTGAGATAATAGGGTTGGTGCCTCTCGACGCGCTGATAGGCGCAGCCGATTTCTATCTGCGCCTGACAGATTTCAGCAGGAACCAGGTGCTAGAGGCGAGATTGCTGGAAGAAGATTAGAGAGGGCGCAGACTCACTCTCCTCAAGCATCCTTACCTCGGCAATCCTTCAAGTTCTTCCCTGGTGCGCTCAGCATAATTCTCATTCTTGATGCTGCCGAGGTTTATCTCCACGTTAGCGATAGCACCTTCCCGTGCGGCATCGGCGAGTAATCGCGCCACTCTCGCATCTGAGGCGACATTCGGGTTGCTTTTCTCCACGGCTATAAGCGCGAGTTGTGCGGTCTCGGAGGCTGCTTTAGCAACCTGGAGTGGTACATCGGTCGCGTGTTGGAGTGCGGCCTGAATCGCGGCTGTACGCTCAGCTTTCTCGGCATCGGTGGTTTTGGCGAGCTTGTATGCCTGGCTCACAGCATCGTATGCCTTCGTGTCTTCGTCTACGGCTTCCAGCATCTTTTCTCGTAGCTCTTTGGCGCGGGCAAGCACCGTCTGTAGCTCTGCTTCCACTTCCTGGAACTTCTCTCGCCCCACCGTGAAGTTACAGGCCATCTCGACCATCGCGGCTGCCATCGCCCCCGCAAGCGCGCTCGCGCTGCCTCCACCGGGGGTGGGGCTTGCAGAGGCAAGCTCGCTAATGAAATCTTCTACTGTAAGTTTTGTGAGTGACATTATTTCTCCTTTATCTGAAATTTTGCGCTCTAATAAGCAGGGCCTAGGCAGCGCAAAGTCGGATCATTAATAAAGAGCAGGTACAAGTAGAAGGTAGCGCCAAGCAATAGAAACATAATCGAAAGATATGCGCTCAGGAATTTTGCTCTTCCGCTTGTGCTTTCGAGCAAGGATGCAGTCTTAGCGAAAGACAACACGGAAGCAAAACCAAAAACGCAAAACGCTAAGCCTGTCAAGACGGTGATACCGAACTTAGATCCGGCTGATGGGTGGGGATCACATAATAATATATATCTTCCCGCCAACTGTAAGAACGTCAATGCAAAGACTATTGGTACCACCACGGCAACCAGCATACCAGCAAGACAGCCCCTGCCCGAGAAGCTAGTCATCCCAGCCCCTTGCAAGTTAGTGCCCCCAATCCCTCGGGTACCGGAAATCTATCCCAGGCGTGCGCGAGCCAACCTTCGCGATAATGGCAGTCATTCGCTTGAACTGCATGTTGCGCACGTTTCGGACCACTTTCTCCACGAGGGCGCGGTCAAAGCCCATGTTGATAACGCGCTCCGGGTCAACTCGCTCATCAACCAGCAGGTAGAGCACCTGATCAACCGTGTCGTAGGAGAGGCCCATCTCTGATTCGTCGGTCTGGCCCGGCCATAGATCGGCGCTTGGTTTCTTCTCCACTATGGGAGCAGGCACCCCAACCGCGCGGGACAGTGCCCGTACTTGCGTCTTATAGAGATCGCCGAGGGGCTGAATAGACGCGGCGCTGTCGCCGTACCATGTGGTGTAACCGAGCAGGTACTCGGTCTTGTTGGAAGTGCCAAGCACAAGGGCGTTCTCGGCTGAGGAACGGTCGAATACGCACACCATACGCAGTCGGGCGAGGATGTTCCCACGGCGCAGGTTACTCATCTCGCTATAGTGACTAAAAAGAGGCTCGGCCATCGACGTTATGTCAATCTTCTCGTGCGGCATACCAAGCTGCTCTATGAGGAGGCGGGCGTGGCCCTCGCTTTCAGGGCTGCTAGTCTTGTAGGGCAGCATGAGAGCGACCACGTTCTCCGCGCCCAGAGCCTCTACCGCGAGAGTTGCCGACAGCGCGGAATCGATGCCCCCGGAGAGACCCAGCACCACACGCTCGAACCCAAACTTGCGCGTCTCGTTGCGTATGAACTCAACCAGCAGACGACGGGTCAGGTCCGCGTTGATAGCGAGGCGATCAGCTAGATTTTGGTGGCCCAGAGGG
>JBBRVL010000092.1:0-11508 GCA_038246925.1 Chloroflexia bacterium | reverse complement strand
CGGCTGCCAGGAGGGGTTGGCGGATGCTTCCAAGATCACCATCCCCAACACCGACCCCAACCTTAGAACCAGCTCAGGCGAGATGAGAAAGACGCGGGAGTCGCATCGGGTGCTGGTGCTGGACCCTGCGTGCGGCACTGGCACATTTCTATACTCAGTGATTGATCACATCCGCGCCGGGTTCATGCAGCAAGGCAACGCTGGGATGTGGTCTATGTACGTCAGAGAGCGCCTGCTACCCCGGCTGTTCGGTTTTGAGTTGCTGATGGCTCCCTATGCTGTGGCTCACTTCAAGCTGGGGCTGCAACTTGCGGGGCGCGACTTGCCAGAAGAAGAGCGCGCAACCTGGGCATATGACTTTGCCACTGATGAGCGGCTAGGCATTTACCTTACCAACACCTTAGAGGAAGCACACGAGCACGCGGGCCTGCCCCTCTTTACGCAGTGGGTGGCAGATGAGACCAACGCAGCCAACCTGGTGAAGCGGGAACTGCCGATCATGGTAGTAATGGGCAACCCGCCTTACTCCGGCCATTCTGCGAATAAGGGAGAGTGGATCGGCCAAAGAGTGCGGGACTACTATCAGGTGGACGGCAAGCCTCTTGGTGAGCGCAACCCCAAGTGGCTGCAAGACGATTATGTGAAGTTTATCCGGTTCGGGCAGTGGCGCATAGAGCAGAGTGGGCAGGGCATCCTAGCCTTCATCAGCAATAACGGCTATCTCGACAACCCAACCTTCAGAGGTATGCGCCAGTCACTAATGGAGAGCTTCACAGATATATACATCCTTGACCTGCACGGCAACAGCAAGAAGAAAGAACGCAGCAAGGATGGTTCACCTGATGAGAATGTCTTTGATATTCAGCAGGGCGTGGCTATTGGCCTCTTCGTCAAAGCACCCGGCAAAAAGGGGCCTGCACGGGTGCATCATGCTGACTTGTATGGCATCCGAGAAGAGAAGTATAAAACCCTCTTGGAAGCTGAAAGCTCTTCAACCCAATGGACAGAGCTTTCCCCTCAATCCCCGTTCTATCTGTTTATGCCTCAGAACATTGATTTACTGAGTGAGTATGAGCAAGGTTCGCAAATTACAAACATATTTCCAACACATAGCGTATCCCCAGTCACAGGTCGGGATGCTTTAGTTCTCGACTATGATCTTGACGTGTTAGAACGGCGGATAGCCAATCTCCTAGATAGCACTCAACCTGATACCTTCGGTTTGGGTGATACACTTCTCAAGGTACGAGCTACAACGGAACGTGGGAGCTTCACTAAGAGCACTTATAAACCCTTCGACACTCGCTCCCTTTATTATCATCCCATTCTATTAGTACGAGCACGCGAACAAGTAGCACAACATCTGCTACAACCTAATCAATCTATCCTATTCACCCGCACAACAACACCATCGCAGCCTGTTACGCACTTTGTGGCTACTAATGACTTCCCTATTGGTCGCACCTTCAGTGATTTAGCAGCTATTACCTATTTTGCACCTCTCTACCTCTACCCCAACACCGACCCCCGCAAACAAACCCTCTTCGATACCGACCAGCCCACTACCGCCCCCGGAGGTCGCCGCCCCAACCTTAGCCCCGCCTTCATAGCCGATATGGAGCAACGGCTAGGGATGAGCTTCGTACCGGACGGCAAGGGAGACCTGCAAAGCACATTCGGGCCTGAAGACATGTTCAGCTACATGTACGCGGTATTCCACTCCCCAACCTACCGCAGCCGCTATGCCGAGTTCCTGAAGATGGACTTCCCACGCCTGCCTCTTACCTCAGACACCGATCTCTTCCGCAAGCTGTGCGACCTGGGCGGGCGGCTCGTGGGCTTGCACCTGCTAGAGCAGCCAGCGCCCATGATCACATCCTACCCCATGCCAGGCGATAACAGAGTAGAGAAGGTGCAATACACAGGGCCAGGACAGGGAGCAGACAAGGGGAGGGTGTGGATCAACAAGGCGCAATACTTCGAGGGCGTGCCGCCTGAAGCGTGGGAGTTTCACATCGGAGGTTATCAGGTAGCTGAGAAGTGGTTGAAGGACCGCAAAGGCCGTCTGCTCACATTCGATGACCTGATGCACTATCAAAGGGTGATAGCTGCCCTTGCCGAGACGATCCGCCTCATGCAAGAGGTGGATGAGGCAATTGTGGAGTGGCCCATTAGCTAGTCAACTGCTCGCTAGCCCATTCAAGGGCGAAATTGCCCCATGATTCGCACTGAAACCCCTTGACAAAGGTATAGCAATATGCTATACTAATGTCATGGATAGGCAATGCGTACAATGTGGTAACACTTTCAAGGCTCGCTGTGATGAGCACGCTTTCTGCTCTGAGCCTTGCCGCCGCGCCGCTCGTGGCTCTGACTATCGCAAAGCCCGCGAACTGGCGCTCCGCCGCGATACCTACGCCTGCACAGAATGTGACTCCGATGACCACCTGGAATGTCATCACAGGCGGCCTGTGAGCATGGGCGGTGGGCACGAGTTGAGCAACCTTCAGACGCTATGCCGGATGTGCCACAAGGCTATACACCGGGAATGGAGGCTCTATGGGTATACGGGACCGGGATCAGAACAAGAGGCGGAAGGTGAAGGAAGTGAGAGATACGATTATGCAGCTTAGTGAGATGTGCGACCTGATCGGCCTGCGGACCTACATAATCAAACGCACACCGAAAGGCAAGAGCAAAGAGCCTGACGCATGGGGGCACACGCGGGCTTATATGCAGTCCTACGCTAACCCGGCCAACACTGAGGCGCTTATAGAGCTATTCAAGAGTGCCGATTGCAAGGATGAGCTAGAGGCCGTGCGTTTCATACTGACACATGATGAGATTGTGCCCTAACTTTTCCTAATGTAGGGAGATGACACAGAATGCCGAAGCAGCAGACAAACATCCGTCTATCACTGCACACCAAGAGGCAATTGCGAGCACTGGCGCAAAAGCTAGGATTGTCAGAGGGTCAGCTCGTGATGCTGGCAATAGATCGCCTGGCTCGTGATGAAGGCTTGCGTGTGCATTTGCTAGATGAAGAGGACGCAGAACAGCAGGATTATGAAGGGAAGGTAAAGCCATGAAGGGGAAGATAACCAAACGCGGCGATAGTTGGTCTATGATGATAGACTTGCCCAGGCATCCCATAACAGGCAAGCGCAGACAGAGGCGTATCACGGCTGATACCAAGCGGGAAGTAGAGGCCCTGGCAACGCAAGCGTTGGCCTCTATAGAGACCGGCGGTTTTGCAGAGGCGGATGCCAAGAAGATCACCGTCGAGGCGTATCTGGCGCAATGGCTGGAGTCGATCAGGGGCAACGTCAAGCCGATCACAATGCGGCATTACGGCGATCTGCTAAGGCTTCATATAGTGCCTGCTATCGGCAAAGTGCATCTCGCCAAGCTATCCCCTTCGGACCTCCAGCGCCTCTATGCTGACCGGCTCACCAAAGGCGGCCTATCCCCTACTTCGGTAGGCACTATCCATGTCATCCTACACCGCGCGCTGAAACAGGGGATGAGATGGGGCTTGCTCGCTCGCAACGTAACGGAGGCTGTAGACCCGCCACGCAAGAACGTGCCCACTTGTACCACCTGGAGCCGTGAGCAGGCCGCAGACTTCCTAACGGTGGCAGATCAGCACACATGGGCGGCCCTATGGCGGCTCGCTCTATTCACTGGTATGAGGCGAGGCGAGATGCTGGCGTTACGATGGGAGGATGTAGACTTGCAACGCAGCGTGCTGGCCGTCAGGCAGACGTACAGCCGAGGCGGGGATGGCTTTGTGTTTGGGACACCCAAGAGCGCAGCCGGGCGGCGTTCTATAGCCCTACCGCGCTCACTAGTTACTGCATTACACAAGCACCGTGTGGAGCAAGTGGAAGGGCGCTTGAAGCTAGGTACGTCGTATCAGGACCAGGGGCTTGTGTTCGCTAACCCACTAGGCGAGCCACTGCATCCTAATACCATGACCAATCAATTTAAGCGGCTCGTGGTATCGGCGGGTGTGCCACTTATCAGGATACATGACCTCAGACATACCTCAGCGACACTTATGCTTGCTAATAATATCCACCCCAAGATCGTACAAGAGCGGCTAGGTCACAGCGACGTAAGCATGACCCTTAACAGGTATTCACACGTCACAATGGATATGCAGAGGGATGCTGCCGATCAGATGGACACGCTAATGGAAGGCGCTTCATAAACCTTGTGTGACCAAATTGTGACCAAAACGAGAACGGGAGCCTCAATA
This sequence comes from Chloroflexia bacterium, assembly GCA_038246925.1. Taxonomy (GTDB): domain Bacteria; phylum Chloroflexota; class Chloroflexia; order QHBQ01; family JADMIH01; genus JADMIH01. The sequence goes on along the minus strand of JBBRVL010000092.1, from coordinate 7,247 downwards.
GCTCCCGTTTCGTGCGTAGATTTAGAACATCCTTGCAAAGTGTGCCCAAGAAGGGATTCGAACCCTTACCCCCCTTGCAGGGGACTAGGCCCTCAACCTAGCGCGTCTGCCTATTTCGCCACCTGGGCATGAGTGCCCAAAAGCACCACAAAAATTATAAGCCCTTCGGTAGGCGTTGTCAAGCCAAAACGCCACGCCCTTAGCTCCAGCCAAAGGGTAAACAGGGTATAATGCCTCGAATTTATCAGAGGAGCGACACTACGGGTGGAATACGCTGAATACAAGATAATGTTTGAGGCTGAAGATAGCCATTGGTGGTACAAGGGCCTTCGAGGTGTGCTCTTCGCCTTGCTTCGTCTCAAACGAGCCAATTCTAGATCGCTGAAATTTCTCGACGCCGGTTGTGGAACGGGTGGCAATCTTGCCGCGCTGCAAAAGGCTGGCTTCGACTGTGAAGGGTTCGACTTCAGCCCAGTAGCAGTTGAATTCTGCCGGGCACGTGGATTGGAAAGTGTGAGCCTGGGATCCATTCTGCATATCCCCTATCCTGAGCGCACGTTTGATATTGTAATCTCATGCGATGTCCTCAACGACGCCGGAACAGCTGATGAAGAACGAGCGCTCGCCGAGGTCTTCCGCGTGCTTAAGCCTGGCGGCAGGCTCTTCTTGAATTTGCCGGCATTTTCTTTCCTGAGGGGCGAGCACGATCGCGCAACCGATGTCGCTCGCAGGTATACAAGCCGGGAGATTCGGCGCAAACTCATTCGAGCAGGGTTCCTGCCTGTAAGAGTCTCCTATTGGAATATGTTTCTGTTCCCCGCCGTCTTGTTTGTGCGCGTGCTCAGGCATGGCAGAGGTGGCAAAAGCGAGCCACGGTCGGACATCGCAGTTCCTCCCGCGCCCGTCAATCGGCTCCTAACTCTGATGATGCGATTAGAGAGGAGTCTGATTGGCAATTTCGACCTGCCAATCGGGTCGTCTCTCGCGGTTGTAGCCAAGCGCCCTGAAGAGTCTAAGTAACCGTAGAGATCGGCTCGCCATACGGCATTTGCAGAGGCTGGCAGGCATGATGCACGTCTTGACAGCCAAACGCATTATTGTTATACTTCTGAACGAGAAGGAATGCGGAAGTGGCGCAGCGGTAGCGCGTCTCCTTGCCAAGGAGAAGGTCGCGAGTTCGAATCTCGTCTTCCGCTCCCAGGGAAGCCTAAGACGCTTCCCTTTTTGTTATCCGCCGGAGTGGCGAAACGGCAGACGCACGGCACTTAAAATGCCGCGGGGGAAACCCCATGCGGGTTCGAGTCCCGCCTCCGGCACAGGGGTCCAGTCTTATCTGGTCTCAGGAATTATTCGTGGCCCTTTCCGTTCTTGCAGCCCTTGATGGCACGTAGGGGTTCCCTTTTGAACCGAAGCGAGAGGAACAAGAATGCCTATTGAATCTGAGCAGCCAGGTGACGAACAAGTCGCCGAGCTCGAACGCGACTTTGGTCTGTCCCAACTCCAGGGGCCGCCAGAGAAGGTCGAGACCGCCCGCATCGCACGCTGGAATGTCTTTCATGCTGTGATGGCCGTCTATCAGGGCCGTGTGATGACGATCCACCAGAGGGCAATGATGGGTGAAATCAGTGGCGTTGAGCGAGATCGTTTGACAGCTTTCTACCGTGGAGCCGTTGAGCAGAGAATGGCCCATATAAACGAAGCCGATTTTTGGCTTGATCTCATGGAGCAAGACCCCGAAGATATAGTAGATGGTTGGCTCTTCGGTTAGCCACTTGGGTTACCCTCGATGCGGCACCTTTTGATTGCGCTTTACCGTTTAGTTCGTGGCGTTTGCATGGCTGCGCATCCACAGATATGAACATTTTGATCCAACGCATAGTTGTATTATCTTTCGTTGCGTTCTTGTCCGCTAGCCTTAGCGCCTGTAGTGCCGATTGTGGATGGAATGGTCGCGCTGAAGCATTTATTGACATGAACGCCGATGGCATTCGGGGCTCTGGAGAGCCTGCATTAGCTGGGGTTGTAGTTCATGTAGAAGATACTCTTGGTCAAACTGGATATGGGGGTCGTCCTGAAACCCCAAGTGACGGACGTGCAAGTTTGAACTTCTTCATTCCGTGCAACGAAAACATCGAATTCGTTGTGCTGGCCGAAGCACCACCCGGCTACGAACTTACAACTCCCGGTCGTGTAGAGTTAGGTTCAGAAAGCGAGAAGACAGCGATATTCGGTTTCAGAGCACGCAAGTAGTAGCTTACAGGTGAATATAAGGTGGCTGGCGAAAATGCAAGGCCAAATAGCGATGGTCTGAGCTGGTAATCCCTGAGTCTTGCACAGTGCTATTTGACGCACATACCTGTTTCAGATATTATTCAGCAACCCACCCCTTATATCGCATCGAGATAAACACGCTATCATAAACACGCTATCGCATGCAAGCTCCCGCCCTCGAAGAAGTGAAACAGCCCGGTCAAGAAGAACACCAGCCTCTCCTCCCAGATGAGCCAGGACGTACTATGTCGCTGCCGGTCGCACTCATCAAGGCAATGCGGCCCAAGCAGTGGTCGAAGAACGTTTTGCTCTTCGCTGGTCTTCTCTTCGCGCTGAAGTTCACCGATCCGAATGCCATCTGGCGTGCCTTCGCAGGCTTTTTTCTTTTCTGCCTCTTCTCAAGCTCGGTCTATCTGATTAACGACCTGCGCGACCGCGAGCGTGACGCTCTGAACCCCCGTACCAGGAACAGACCGATTGCCTCCGGCGCTCTAAAGCCGTCGATGGCCGTGGCTGCCGTTGCTTTCATTCTGCCTGTTACGTTCGTCATGGCCTGGTTTCTCAGTCCGTGGTTCGCGGCAGTAGGCGCGATTTACATGGCGAAGGACTTCGCCTATTCTTTCGGCTTGAAGCATGTAGTAATCATTGACGTTTTCCTGATCGCGGCGGGATTCACCCTTCGGGCGGTCGCAGGCGCACTGGCAATCGGCGCACCTATCTCACCCTGGCTGTATGTCGTGACAAGTTTAGGCGCACTATTCCTTGGGCTGAATAAGCGCAAGCACGAGCTGCTATTACTGGGAGCCGAAGCAGGTAGCCATCGACGTGTACTTGACGAATATTCGCCTGCACTCGTAGATGAGATGCTCGCTGTTATCACCGCTAGTACTCTGATGTCATATGGTCTGTACACATTTACGGCTGACAATCTCCCAAAATGCCTGCGCGACAATCATCTGATGATGCTCACCATACCGTTCGTTCTCTACGGCATTTTCCGCTATCTTTACCTTGTCTTCCAGAAGAACGAAGGTAGCAGCCCGGAAGAGGTACTGATACGCGACAAGCCGCTCCTGGTCTGCGTGATACTATGGGGCATGACTAGTGCAACGCTCCTCTATGTTTTCTCCCCGTTGAGTAGGCTTGCTTGCGGCTAACGGTAGAGCCCCTTGAGCCTGGCATAACGCGCAACGAAGAGCCATATCTGGTATAATTGAGCGTGTACAGATGCCAACTTTATGCGTCGAATGTTGATTTGTTAGCTAGAGTTTGAGGTGATAGAGTGAGTATACAATCGACGGTCGAGCCGGTCGCGCGGCTCATAGACGAATTAAACAAGCTGCCGGGTATTGGACCTAAGAGCGCAGCCCGTCTCGCCTTCTACCTTTTGAGGCGACCCAAAGAAGAGAGCCAGGCACTCGCTGATGCATTGGTCGATATGAAGGACCGCATCATCTTTTGCAGCGTCTGCTTCAACATAACCGAGGAAGACCCCTGTTCGATTTGCCAGGACCAAAGCCGCGACAGGACCAAGATTTGCGTGGTAGAGGAACCACTGGATGTCATAGCCCTGGAGCGCACTAATGACTTCAAGGGCATGTATCACGTCTTGCACGGCGCGCTCAACTATATGGAGGGCGTCACTCCCCAGCAACTCAAGATAGATGAATTGCTGAAAAGAACAGCACACAAGGAAATTGATGAAGTTATCCTCGCCACTAATGCCACCACGGAAGGCGATGCCACAGCCATGTATATCAACCGGCTGCTTGCGAAAGATGGTGTGCGCACCACACGTATTGCACGGGGTCTGCCAATGGGCGGCGACCTCGAATATGCCGACGAAGTAACCCTCAGTAGGGCACTCGAGGGTAGACGCGAAATGTAGTATTCCGTACCTATTGGGCCAGAAGTTCATACCCATTTTCGCACACCTAAGCAAAAGAGTGGTCAGGAGTAACGTCCTGACCACTCTTTTGCTTACAACTACTAATATGCCAGTGTGGCTGATTGCTACCTCTTAGGCATAAGCTCCATAGCCTCAGCAATCTTCACTAGCTGGTCACTGGTATACACGTCTGTGTTATTTGCCACCATCGCCGCGTATGTAGGCGTATAGAGCTTGATGCGGGTGTCATCGCGGTCAAAGATAAGAATAGTGGCCCCACCTCGGCTGTAAACGCGGCCTGTGAGTTTGCCTATCTGGACTGGCCTGCTTTCACCCAGACCGTCTTCCCGGATGGAATTGCGAGACCCTTGCATTATTACGAGTCGCGGCAATGTTGCCCGCTTAGTACTGGGCTGCTGGTCCTTCGGGCGCACTACTGTAAAGTCTCCAGTCGAAGTGTCGTGTACAGCGTGTACTTGCACCAGAACCCCACCCTGGTATACCTGCGAGGTTACTTGTCGTTCAGCATCGTAAAAGGGACGCCCCGCCGATAGCTCATCAGGAAGCCACATCGGCTTGAACTGTTGAGATGATGAGCGTTGTATAGCCTCTTGCCAGGCTCTCCCCAGCTCTACAGCATCGGCGATGCGGAGATCAAGGATGTCGGCGCCGAATGGTGCTATGACACTGAGAATATCGGTTTGGGCAGTTCTGTTGATCTCGAAATTCTCATAGACTCCAGCCTGCAGAATATGACCTTCGGCGTCCCATCCTTCCATTCGCAGCACCGCGTACATATCCTGGTCAACCCACATCTTCATCTTCTCTGGTATTTGTCTATCAGGCAGTTGGAGAGATGCGCCAGGCACAAGTGTCAACTCAAGAACATATGCGCGGCGACCCAGCACTTCTTCCCCACTGCTCAGGAGCTTTACCTCGTACGCATAGGGAGGGCGCGGATCTGATTTTGGGTTGAGAGGCGGCGGGATCTTGCGGCGAGCGCGTTCCAAAGCGTCCGCCAGATTTGCGGGGCTGAAGAGTAGCACTTGCAGGGTGCTCGTACTTGGGTTCTCTGGCAGTTGCATGAACGTGTTCGCCTCTCGTAGCAGAAGTTCATTCGTCTCTGCGACGTATTGGTAGGAATACGTACCATCAGCTCCGTTGGATAAGGTAGATATCTGCCCGTCTGACGAGCGAGTCACTAGCTTGTAGGCGTATTTGTTGGGTGACTGAAACCAAGTCTCCTGTCGTGTTTCGCTAAAGGGCGCGGTTGGACTATTGCGGTAACGAAATATGTAATTACCATAGAAGCTTTGTAGACTAATTGTGGTGTTTCCTTTCGCTACCTGCTCAGCCATCGTAAGCACTCCCTCGGCACTTACGGGAGTGGGTCGGGCAATCAAGGACGCAGCAACTAGCGCGATCATGACCAACGTCAGGGCACTACTTAACAGGAGTGGCCTCCGGTTTAGGGAAAGATTCCATCCGTGGTGCTGGGCCTGTCTGACTTGCATCGGTGATCGCACCTGGGCGCGTATGACGGGCCACAAGTTTGCATTGACTGGTACGTTGTTAGCATCCTCGTTTAGTACCTCTTTCACTAACTGTTTGTTCATCATTTCCTCCTTTTCTAAATCACTCTATAGAGCGCCAGGGGCAAGGCACACCTTGCCTTCACATTCTTAGGATCACCAGGCGGGGAGGAGACTGCGTAGGCGCTGTCGAGCATCATGCAACCGCCGCCGCGCTGTGCCAGGCGGAATTGACAGGTTGTGCGACACCTCGGCGTCATCCCAACCCAGGTAGTAGCGCATCACTATGGCGGCACGCTCTTTTGGAGGTAGCTGCTCAATCGCTGCTCGAATTTCCTCTTTAGTCTCTGCCGCCTCCAACATCTCCTGGAGCCCAGGACCGGGGCTGGGTAGCTCTGTTCCGCCGCCTGGTTCGAGATCTAGGGAAAGTATGGGCCTACCTCTGACTGCCGAAATGGCACTATTAATAACGCTGCGCAGAAACCAAGGAGCGAACGGTCTTGCGCTGTCAAACTGGTCGATACGCTCGTAGACACGTATGAAAGAAGCTTGCACAACGTCCTCCGCGATTACATAGTCGCGAGTGGTCAGGTAGGCGACTCGTAGCGCCTGCGCTTGGTAGAGCATGACCAAGCACTCAAGACCGCTGATGTCCCCTCGCTTTAGCCGGGAGATGGCTTCGCTCTCTTCCATGTAGCCTTACTCCATTGAGTTCTTATGCTACTTAACTTCAGTTGATGAAGGCCTTCAGTGTCTAATACTCACGAGGCCCCCGTTTTGTTCGGTGTCAGAATGTAGACTGTATTGAGGAAGATAACACTGGCCGCCAGCCCAGTGGCTATAGCAACTATCCGTTCAGACCGCAGCAGTATACTGACTATTAGCCTCAGCGTAATAGTGACGGTAAAACAAGGTGCGAGTGATACTTCAGATGCAGCATGGCTCAGATTGAGCTTTGTTGGCGGTGATAAGTGTATCAATGACCGTGCGAAGCAGGATGCTTTATGGCAATAGGGATCGCGCATAGGACCGATTTCGGCCTACCTAGTGGCAATAGCTATGAAACCTTGCAGGAGATGTAAGGAATAGAGGTATCGGCTTACGGCTTCATCGTTGCCTCAAAGTTACTTCTGCGAATATTCCGCAGGCGCGAAGAAAACAAGCAGCGTTAGGTCCTCTACGATATTTTGGAAACGGTGCTCTACGTTCGCTGGAACGTAGATTACGCTGCCTGTCCCCACCCCTTGAACTTCAGTCCCTATCCTTACATCCGCCTTTCCTTCGATGACGAAATAGACCTCATCTTCCGTGTGCGGCTGCTGTGGGTCTACGGCCCCGGCGGGCAGCATGTAGATACCCGTACTTAGAGAGTCTTCCTTCAGGAATTCGTAGTACAAACCGCGAGCTTCATCATGGCTCTGTAGCAGGTCGGTCATATTAAATATGCTCATATTGACTTCTCCTAGTTGGCTCGATTTGCACCAGAATAGTACATGGACAACGCTTTGGCAATCGGCTTGCGTAAAGCCAATACGACGACCTTGACCCCCCACCAT
>JBBRVL010000091.1:0-11563 GCA_038246925.1 Chloroflexia bacterium | reverse complement strand
CATCCTCTGGACTATAAGAGCAAGTAGTGTACCTACGGCCGCTTCGCCCCTTCGGCTTGCTCAAATGTTTTCCTGCTTTCCGGCTACCTGTGTGCAATTGTCCGTGTCAGGGCTGATTCAATGTCAGACTAAACTTCAAGGACACGAACCCACTATACTTTGTCATTCTGAACGCAGTGAAGAATCAGTTTCCGTAGCTCTGACTCCCCCGTAGTGATTCTTCACTGCGTTCAGAATGACAATTCCTAACTTTGTGCGTCATCCCAGGCGTTGCATCAGCCCTGACAGTGAACCTTAATTGTTGACACAAGGGTATTAAGTGCTATAATGGCAAATACTATTCGCGCCTTGCGCAGAAAGGGGGTGAAGACGCCGAAAGATCGACCCTTTCACGATTTGCTCGACCCGCCAACAGCATCACATACTGGCGCTGGGGCATTCAGGCGGAGAGTCAAACGTATTCCATTTCGCCTCGCTCTAGAGAGCGTGGTAAAGACGCACCTAATTAGGAGGAAAAGTTTAATGTTCTCAAAGAAACTCGCCCTTGTGGCGCTCTTTGTTTTGATGATGCCCATACTCGCGGCATGCGGCCCTGAGACCCCGGCGGTCCAGCCTACAGCCACAACCGCAGCCGCCACAGCTGTAGTCGAAGCCACCGCGACCACAGCGGTAGTAGCTTCACCTACAACGGCAGTTGCTGCGACCGCGCCCGTCTCAATGACGAACCAGACCGGGACCAATACTGAGACAATGTACGCAGCCGTGGATTGTAGCTACGGCGGCCTTATGAAGTCTATCGAGGCCGTGGATGATACCACCGTCAAGTTCACCATGTGCGCGCCCGACCCGGCTTTCCCCTCGAAGATAGCCTTCTCATCGGTTGGAATCCAGTCGGCCAAGCACCTGCAAGCTACCGGCGGCAAGCCGTTAGAGCAGGCCATCGGCTCCGGCCCCTACCTGGTCAAGGAATGGGTTCGCGGTGACCATTTGACCCTCGAAGCCAACCCGAAATACTGGGGCGAGCCGGCCAAGATGAAGACGGTGATCTTCAAGTGGAACTCGGAAGCTGCCGCTCGCTTGACCAGCCTCAAGGCAGGTGAAGCCAGCGGTATCGACAACCCCGATCCGAACGATTTCAAGACTATCCAATCTGATGCATCTCTACAGCTTCTCCCCCGCGAGGCTCTGAACGTATTCTATGTTGGCGTGAACAACACCAAGCCTCCACTGGACAACGAGAAGGTCCGCCAGGCAATAGCCATGGGCATCGACCGCCAGGCTATCGTTGACAAGTTCTATCCTGCAGGCTCAGTTATTGCCTCGCACTTCACTCCATGCGCCATCCCCGGTGGCTGCGAAGGTGAAGAATGGTACAAGTATGACCTCGAGGCCGCCAAGAAGCTGCTGGCCGATTCGGGCGTCACCAATATCAACCTCAAACTGGCCTATCGCGATGTAGTGCGTGGCTATCTGCCCACGCCCGGCAAAGTAGCAGAAGAGATACAGGCACAGCTCAAGCAGCTTGGTGTCAACGTGACCATCGATGTGCAGGAGTCCGGCACCTTCCTCGATAACGCATCGAAGGGCAACGTCGAAATCTTCCTGCTCGGCTGGGGCGCAGACTATCCTGATGCTACCAACTTCCTCGATGCCCACTTCGGTACGGGCGCGAACGATTCGTTCGGCACCAAGTTCACCGACATTACCAGCAAGCTGACCGAAGCCGCATCTCTCTCAGACCAGGCGGCCCGCAACAAGCTATACGCTGAAGCGAACACCCTGATCAAGCAGCACGTACCGATGATCCCGGTCGCGCATGGTGGCTCGGCCACTGTCTATGCAGCCGGGACCACAGGCGCTCACTCCAGCCCGCTCGGCAACGAGTCGTTCAAAGTGATGTCGGTCGCTAACAAGGATACCTTTGTCTGGCTGCAGAACGCTGAGCCTCTCAGCCTCTACTGTGCGGACGAGACCGACGGCGAAAGCCTGCGAGCTTGCGAGCAGATATTCGATCCGCTTCTGAGCTACAAGATCGGCAGCACAGAAGTCGAACCGAACCTCGCCGAGTCGTACACGTCCAACACAGACCTGACAGAGTGGACCGTCAAGCTGCGGCCCAACGTCAAGTTCTCCGATGACACCCCACTCACGGCTCGCGATGTAGTAGCGACCTATGCCGTTCAGTGGGACGCCAAGCACCCGTTGCACGTAGGTAATACAGGTAACTTCGATTACTGGACTTACCTCTTCGCCAAGTTCCTGAACGCACCTCCGCCGAAGGAATAAGATAGCCTGATGGTCTGCTCTCGGCCTTGCTGGGAGCAGACCATCAGGTTTGCAAATCTGGGTGGGGCGCTGGATGCCCCACCTGTTCATTATCTACTTCGCTTACGCTTACTTGCTATTCTCCTACATTGCCAGGCGATGCCAGGAAGAGCGGTAATGAGGCAGAGGCGGGAGAACCTGTATGGGACGTTTTCTGCTGGGGCGCTTGGTATCGATCATCCCGGTGCTCATCGGAATAGTCTTTGTCACCTTTGTGCTGGTTCGAGCTATTCCAGGCGACCCATGCCAGGCCATGCTCGGCGAAAGGGCTACCGCTCAGTCGTGCGACCGTTTCAAAGAGAGATTCAAGCTGAACGACAATGTAATCGTCCAGTTTACGAGCTATGCGGGCAATCTCGTTACCGGCAACCTGGGCGACTCCATCAAGTTCGGAAGGCCTGTCGGTGATATCTTGCTGGAACGACTGCCGATGACGCTTGAGCTAACGCTTGGCGCGATGCTCTTCGCCATCGTGCTTGGTATACCGCTTGGTATACTATCGGCCTACCGATACAAGTCGCCGGTGGACGCTGCTACTATGATCGGCGCTAATCTGGGCGTTTCCATGCCGATCTTCTGGCTGGGATTGCTCCTGGCCGGGCTTTTCGGGGTACTGCTCCGAGATACGCCTTTCCAACTACCTACGTCGAGCCGCCTGACCGCGGGCCTGACCCTCGCCCCACTCTCCCAGGCATGGAACCTTACCAACCTGGATGGTGTGCCAAGAGCAATACTTCTTTTTTTCTCCAACATGTTTACTTTCAATGCCCTTGTGACCGGCAGATTTGATGTGCTGGCCGATGCAATCAAGCATTTGATCCTCCCCTCAGTTGCGCTCGGCACGATTCCTCTGGCGATTATGGCACGTCTGACGCGCTCCAATCTGCTGGATGTTATGGGCCTTGACTATATCCGAACCGCGCGAGCTAAAGGGCTGGGTGAACGGATAGTTCTTTTCCGCCATGCCATGCGGAATGCGCTCTTACCGCTGGTTACAGTTATCGGCTTGCAGTTCGGAGGCTTGTTGGGCGGGGCCGTACTGACAGAGTCGGTGTTCGGTTTGCCCGGTATCGGCAAGTTTCTGGTCGATTCTATATTTGCGCGTGATTACCCGGTGGTGCAAGGCTTCACACTGACAATAGCAGTCATCTTTGTTGTTGTGAACCTGCTGGTTGATATTTCATACGCCTATCTGGACCCGCGCATCCGGCTGGGTTGAGGCATAATCTAGCATGGGACTTCTTACACGAAGTGGAGTTGGGAAAATCAAAGAGCCTGCCGTCGCCCGATCATCCAGCCTGGGACGAGACGCACTACGCCATCTGTTGCGAAACAGGTCGGCGCAACTGGGCCTGCTAATGCTCGGCATCTTGTTGGCTGTGGCTATTTTTGCGCCTTTCATAGCTACTTACGACCCTATCGAGTTCCGCGATCCGTTGAACCGCGTTCGGGTCCCTCCCTGCATCCACATTTTCGGCTGCCCGGCCAGTGAGCCTCAATATTTGTTTGGACTTGACGGGAATGGACGGGACTTATTTAGCCGTGTCGTCTACGCTACCAGGGTCTCTTTGTTCATAGGGGTGTCAACCGTTACGTTCGCGGTCATAGTCGGCACGCTGTTGGGGGCCGTGTCGGGCTACTTTGGCGGCTGGGTCGGGAACGTAATCATGAGATTCATGGATGTGCTGCTGGCATTCCCAAGCTTGCTGCTGGCGATAGCACTGGTTGCAGTACTCCGGCCTTTGATCGTCACCGGGCTGTCGCCATTGCTGCCGGCCCTGTTCGCCATAGGCTTCGTGTCGATTCCGGTTTATGCCCGCGTAGTACGCTCAAGCGTGCTGTCAGTCAAGGAGCAGGATTACGTCCTGGCCGACCATGCGCTGGGTGTACCGAGCGGGCGTATTCTGTTTCATACAGTCCTTCCCAATTCACTAACACCCTTGATCGTACAGGGCACATTGGGAGTCGCCAGCGGCATCCTGGACGCAGCGGCGCTCGGCTTCCTCGGTCTAGGCCAGCAGCCGCCCCACCCTGAATGGGGTACGATGCTCGGTTCGGAGCGCAACAGCGTCTTTAACGCGCCTCACCTATTGATTTTTCCGGGGCTTGCAATCGTAATAACAGTCTTGGCTTTCAACTTGCTAGGAGATGGTATGCGCGATGCGCTCGACCCCAGGCTCAATCGCTAGATGTTGACGCTAGATGTTGGACCGCAAAGCAGGTATAGAGATTAGCAGTAGTCAAGAACCAGCCTGATAATTACCTACATCTAAAAGCTAGCACTGAAAAACATCGAACGAGTATAATGTGGGACACAAAAGCATAAGCGTCTAATCCAAAATCTAAAACCCAAAATCCAAAATCCAGCAGGGGGCTTATGGCTAAACTATTAGAAGTCAACAACCTGACCACCCAATTCTTCACTCAGGACGGAGTCGTCAAGGCGGTAAACGGCGTATCGTTCCACCTCGATGAGGGCGAGACGCTCGGCATCGTGGGAGAGTCGGGCTCCGGCAAGAGCGTTACAGCCTTGTCCATCATGCGCCTCATCCCTTTCCCGCCGGGCAAGATAGTCGCCGGTGAGATCGTATATAAGGGCGATAACATCCTCAATTACAGTAAAGATGAGATGCGACACGTGCGGGGCAACGAGATTGCGATGATCTTTCAGGACCCAATGACCTCTCTCAACCCGGTGCTTAAGATCAGCAAGCAGATAGGTGAGGCACTTCAGCTCCACCTCGGCATGACACAGAAGAACGCTCGCAACCGCACCATCGAGCTACTGCAACTGGTGGGGATCCCATCGGCGGCAAAACGGGTGGATAGCTATCCACACGAGTTTTCGGGAGGTATGCGCCAGCGTGTGATGATCGCCATGGCCCTCTCCTGCAATCCCAAACTCCTGATAGCCGATGAGCCTACCACAGCCCTCGACGTTACCATCCAGGCCCAGATACTCGAACTGATAAAGCGCCTCAAGACCGAGTTCAACACTGCCGTCATTTTTATTACGCACGATCTGGGGGTGGTGGCGGGCCTATGTGATCGGGTAATAGTTATGTATGGCGGGCGCATTGCCGAACACGCGCCGACAGTGCAGCTTTACACTGACCCACGCCACCCGTATACGCTTGGCCTGCTCAAGTCTGTGCCCCGGCTCGATGAGATACGCAAAGAGCGGCTCGACCCGATCCCCGGTATGCCGCCCGATATGATCCACCCGCCCCCAGGCTGCCCCTTCTATGCGCGCTGCACCTACCGGGAGCCACGAAACTACGAAGAGATGCCCCCGTTGCGTAGTGTCGGTGCCGGCCATGATGTTGCATGCTGGGTAGACATCAAGACGGCCACCCCGCACGACATCACCGATGAGACCGCCCTCAAGATAGGCGCGGAAGCAGAAGAGACTATCGCTGTAGCCGCCGAGCAGGTTGGCGTTACACTGGAAGCGGAGTAAACCTATGCAAACCACCGAGAAAATAACCGGGAAGCCAAATATAGGGGTAGATGCTCGTTCGCGCGCGGCGGGGGAGACCGGCAATCCCGCTTCAGGTGAGATTCTCCTCCAGGTAGAAGGCCTCAAAATGCACTTCCCGATCACCAAGGGGATCCTGGTGCAGCGCACAGTGGGCGCGGTGCAGGCAGTGGATGGCCTTGACTTCTTCATCAAGCGCGGCGAGACGTTGGGACTGGTAGGTGAATCGGGCTGCGGTAAGAGCACAACGGGACGCGCCATATTGCAGTTGTATAAGCCGACCGCCGGTAAAGTAATTTTCAAAGGCAAGGATATTACTAAGGTCAGCAAGGAAGAGATGCGCGGCCTGCGCCGCCAGATGCAGATGATCTTCCAGGACCCCTACGCTTCGCTCAACCCACGCATGACCGTGGGCGACATTATCTCGGAACCGATGAAGGTGCACAAACTTGCCGAAGGGAAGGAAAGACAGGAGAAGGTGCAGGAGCTTCTGAAGACTGTGGGCCTCAACCCCTACTTTGCCAACCGTTATCCGCATGAGTTCTCTGGCGGTCAGAGGCAGCGCATAGGTATCGCTCGCGCCCTTGCGGTGGACCCTGAGTTCATCGTGGCCGACGAGCCTATCTCCGCGCTTGATGTCTCGATCCGCGCCCAGATCATCAACCTGATGGAGGACCTTCAGTCGGAGTTTGACCTGACATACCTGTTCATAGCCCACGACCTGAGCGTGGTGCGCCACATCTCTGACCGCGTGGCCGTCATGTATCTCGGTAAGATTGTCGAGCTAGCCGACCGCACCGAGCTTTACGCGAACCCGCTCATGCCCTATACCAGGGCGCTCCTGTCAGCGGTCCCTATCCCCGACCCCCTGGCTGAGATGAAGCGGGAGCGTATAATCCTTACGGGCGACGTTCCCTCACCGATCAACCCGCCTGTAGGCTGTCACTTCCACACACGCTGCCCGATAGCTATCGCCGCCTGCAAGGAAATAGACCCACCCCTTCAGGAAAAGGCTCCTGGGCACTGGGCGGCTTGCATCAGGGTATAGTTACGTCGTGAGGCCTGTGTGTAGATGCAAGCCGTAATCTTCATTGGCATACAGGCATCAGGCAAGTCGTCCTTCTACAAAGCCCATTTTTTCAACACGCACGTTCGCATCAATCTCGATATGCTCAAGACCCGCAATCGAGAGGATATCCTGCTGAATGCCTGCTTGCGGATGAAGCAGCCGTTCGTTGTAGACAATACTAACCCACAAGCCATAGACCGGATCAAGTATATACAGGCGGCCAGGGAGGCGCGATTTGATGTCGTGGGCTATTTCTTCGACGTTGATACCCAGACCGCGACCTTGAGAAACAGCAACCGCACAGGCAAGGCACGTGTACCGGCACACGTGATCCCCATCACCCAGAGAAAGCTCCAGCCTCCTATCTATGAGGAAGGCTTCGATAGGCTTTATTGGGTTCGTCCTACGGTCGATGGGGGCGTTGATGTGGTGGAATATGCTCGACCCGCCGGTTGATGCGGCCTGAGGAGGTTCTATGCAGTACGGATTTGTTATTCCCGGTGGTGATGTTCACACCATTGCCGACCTAGCCCAGGAAGCGGAATCGGCTGGGTGGGACGGAGTGTTCATACCTGATTGCATTTGTATAGAGGGACTGGACGACCCTGCTTTTCTCGGCTTCGACCCCTGGGTGGTGCTGGCGGCTATGGCTATGAGGACCGAGCGCGTTAGGCTGGGAACTATGCTGACAGCCATCTCACGTAGGCGACCCTGGAAGCTGGCGCGTGAATTGACGACGCTCGATCATCTGTCCAAGGGGCGAATGATTCTGTCGGTCGGCCTGGGTGCGCTGGATGATGCCGGTTTTGGCAAGGTGGGTGAAGTAACCGACCGCAAAACGCGGGCAGAGTTGATGGACGAGGGACTTGATATCCTCGCTGGCCTTTGGACCGGCAAACCTTTCAGCTACGAGGGCCAACACTACAAGCTTGGCGAGATGACCTTCCTGCCCACTCCTGTCCAAACGCCCCGTATACCTGTGTGGGTGGTGGGGGCATGGCCCGTAGAGAAATCGATGCAGAGAGCCGTGAAGTGGGACGGTCTGCTTCCGACCAAGCGCGGAGGCAACGGCACGTTTGGCGGCGTTACACCAGACGACATCCGCGCGATGAAAGACTACATCGACGAACACCGAACTGCTGCAACACCCTTCGACATCATCTGGGAAGGCGAGACCCCAGGCGATAGCCCTGAGGAGGCTGCCTCCATCATCCGTCCCTACGCGGAGGCAAGCACGACCTGGTGGCTGGAGACGATGTGGAACTCTCCTGATGGGCTGAGGAGCGTACGAGAGCGGATAAGCCAGGGTCCACCGCGCCTCGACTAGAACGCCACTCAAGAATAGCTATCCCATGACGAGAACCCACTCTCCTTTGTCATTCTGAACGAAGTGAAGAATCACTACGGGTGAGGAAGGGTTGAGGAGACGGATTCTTCACTTCGTTCAGAATGACAATACTCACTTTTATCTTACTCTTCATGTTATGATTGGTAGGAGTTCTAATTTATGCATCAGAAAAGTAATTAGCCTCTTGACACATCATTTCTTTATCCTGTATAGTCAATATAACAACTGAATACCATAACAACTGCGAACAGAACGAGTAGACTCAGCAGCGGGGTACAGAGAGCCGGGTAAGGTGTGAGCCGGCACCAGCGCCTGCGTCGAATGGATCTGGGAGTTGCGCACCGAAAGCGGACCTTTCGGAATTATGAATGTTGAATTATGAATTACACGAAAGTTACTCAATTCATAATTCAAAACTCATAACTCATAATTCGAGCAAAGCGAGTAGACTGCGCCGGACACTCCACCGTTATCAGGGAGCTGGGTATCGGCAGACGCGCCTTCGGAAATTACGAATTACAAGTTACGAATTACGAATTAGTGGTAAGCGTATCTACACTCATTCATAATTCAAAACTCATAACTCATAATTTGAGCGGAGCGACTAGGTACTCGTAGAGTGCGGCACTTTGTGCTGAATTAGGGTGGTACCGCGATAGCTTTTGCTCTCGTCCCTTCTTTTGGGATGAGGGCGTTTTTGTTTAAGGCTCTCATTCCAGCAAGAGATTTCATTGACTGCGTAGCACACGCCATGAAAGGAAAGCTAGAATGATAGTCGAAGCCATCAACAAGCTGGTTTGCGGTGAATCGCTCACCTCCAGGGAGGCGGCAGGCTCTATGGAGGAGATCATGGACGGGATCGCCACCCCCGCCCAGATAAGCGCCCTGCTGATTGCCCTTCGCATGAAGGGCGAAACTGTAGAGGAAATCGCGGGTCTGGCGCGCGTGATGCGTAGTCGCGCTACCCCGGTTGAGGTCGCGGACCGCGCCCTGGTTGATACATGTGGGACGGGTGGCGACCGCTCGGGCACTTTCAATATCTCGACCACGGCTGCTATTGTCGCAGCTGCCGCCGGCGTGCATGTTGCCAAGCATGGCAACCGCGCAATGAGCAGCCGGTGCGGCTCGGCAGATGTGCTGGAAGCCCTTGACGTACAGATCAACCTCGACTCGGAGGAAGTGGCCCGGTGCGTACGGCAGGTTGGCATCGGCTTTATGTTTGCCCCTCTCTTCCACCCCGCGATGAAGTATGCTGCCCCCGTGCGCCGTGAGCTAGGCACGCGCACCGTGTTCAACATCCTCGGTCCGCTCACCAATCCGGCGGGTGCAAGCTCCCAGGTGCTCGGTGTGGCTGATCCTTCCCTTGCGCCCAAGATAGCCGGTGCGCTGGAACTTCTGGGGACGCGTCACGCGCTCGTCGTTCACGGCCACGGTGGCCTCGATGAGCTTAGCACAACAGGCCCATCGCTCATCTACAGGGTGAGGCTGGGGCAGCCCACGGAACGTATCGACTTGCTGCCAGGCGACGTCGGGCTACCGGAAGCCTCTATCGAGGACCTCCTGGGTGGGAGCGCCGAGGAGAATGCTGTTATCGTGCGCTTGGTCCTATCGGGTGAGCGTGGACCACGGCGTGATGTGGTGCTGCTCAACGCCGCCGCTGCCCTCTTTGCTGCTGACGAGGTAGCCAACCTAAAGGAGGGTATCGAAAGGGCCGGTGAGGCTATAGACAGTGGCGCTGCCCTCACTACCCTGGCAAACTTGGTCGCCTTCAGCAAGAACCCGATCTTTCCCGATACCACCTCGTCCACCCAGCCTGGCAGGGCGAAGAAGAGCAGGGTAGCGGCATGAGTATCCTCGATACCATTGTCACCCACAAAAGAGCAGAGATCGCGGCCCGCCGCATGGCATTCCCGCTATCTCTGCTTCTGCTCGACCTCGAAGCTGCTCCTGCGGCTCGGGACTTCCATGCGGCGCTCACCAACCGGAAGCGGCCCGCCCCCAGGGTTATTGCCGAGATAAAGCGCCGAAGCCCATCCAAGGGGGTCATCCACCCCGGCCTCGATGCCGCCAGGACTGCCATTGTGTACGAGCGAAATGGCGCAACTGCTATCTCTGTGTTGGCCGATAGTCGATTCTTCGGAGGCTCGCTCGATGATCTGGCGGAGGTGCGGCGGGCTGTGTCGCTGCCTGTGCTCTGTAAAGAGTTTATAGTTGATCCGTACCAAATCTACGAGGCGAGAGCAGCCGGGGCTGATGCAATCCTTCTCCTTGCCTCGGTGCTTGACCCTAAGCACCTGCGCTACTTCAGAGAGCTTGCCGGGTCGCTCGGTATGTCTGCCCTGGTTGAAGTGCATGATGCATCTGAACTTCAGGCCACGCTCGACTCGGACGCAGAGATAGTTGGTATCAACAATCGTGACCTTCGATCATTCGCCATCGACATGGAGACAACCGCCTCGCTGCTCCCTCTCGTACCTACTGAGGTGGTAGTGGTGAGCGAGAGCGGCTTTCGTGTCCCGGCGGACCGCGCCCGTATGTTCGATATAGGGGTAGATTCCATCCTCGTCGGAGAGGGCCTACTTACCGCACCTGACCTGGCGACTGCAACGCGTGAGATGTGCGGCCTGTCTCTTCGACATTCCACAGCAGGAGCATATTAGTGCTGGAGTTGAGTCCCTCTATAAATGCTCCCATCCATCATGTCATGCGACTTCCGCGCATCAAGATATGTGGCATCATGCGTGAGGTCGATGCGCTGCACGCCGCAGCTATGGGGGCCGACATGGTCGGCATGGTATTCGCCCCCAGTCGACGACAGGTTTCGTCCGAGGTGGCAGCGCGAATTGTTACCTGCCTGTCATCTCTTGAACAGCCCCCCCGGACTGTGGGTGTGTTCGTAAATGAGTCGGAGCATGTAATTTACGCCACAGCATCTTCCGTAGGACTTGACATAATTCAGTTGAGCGGCGACGAAACGCCAGGTCAAGTAGGCCGGATTGCCCAGCGATTCCCTGTCATCAAAGCCCTGAGATTCCCTGATGACACGACCGTGAATGAAGCCCTGATCGTCTGCGAGCAACACATATCGTCAGCCCCCAAAGGCCGCATCCAACTTCTTATAGATACGTACCAGCAGGGGTCATATGGAGGAACAGGGGAAACTGCTAACTGGTCGCTGGCTGCTCGCCTGGCCGAACGCTATTCAATACTTTTAGCAGGTGGCTTGAACCCGGAGAACGTCGCTAAGGCAGTAAGTAGTATAAGCCCCTTCGGGGTGGATGTCAGTAGTGGCGTTGAACGGAACGGCCAGAAAGACGGTGATCTTATCACGGGATTCATTCAT
>JBBRVL010000090.1:0-11591 GCA_038246925.1 Chloroflexia bacterium | reverse complement strand
GGGGCGGCATTCCACTTGAAGCCGTTTTCAGGGGAGCGTCCGTTAAACGTGAGGGATCGAGCTGGATCAATGCTACGAATCACATCAACCGGAGACCATGTGATACCACCATGGGTTGAGCGCGACCATCGAATGACATCGCGCGTGCCATAAGTGAAATTACACAGCGGCTCTGAACCCTTGAAAAGCCCCCACACAGCCACAATTGTACCATTCGGCTGGATCGCCAGTGATGGAAACTGGTTGAGATCTACTCCTTGGCTATACTCATTTTCGGGATTCAGTGGTGTATAACTACTCCAACTATCACCCTCAGTATCCGAATATTGCACACCGACACTCTGACTAGCTCGGTCGCAGGGTACAGAACTGAAACGTACCGAAGTGAGATATATGCGACCCTCATACAGACTCCTAGGTGTAGGGTTGAGCATTGGGCTGTGATCCGTCCAAAGGTATTCACGGTCGGAGATGCGACCAGATTCGACTAGACAAGTAGAACATATGGTTGCCCAATCAGTCCCAAAGTTCGTAGATCGGCTCAACGTAAGATTGGAATTTTGGCATAAGCCGACAAAGAGGGCCCAGCCCGGATTGCTCCTTTGACCCGCCCAAACCGGCACGCCGTCAGTCATCGCGCAGTTTGGAGGTGCATGAGGAACCCAGGGAGCACCAAAGTTAGTTGTGTATTCAATCTGAGTACCATTGGGAGCATTACCCCCTACAAGGGCATACTCTCGTATGTCAGGATGCTGCGCGGCAGCAGGCTCATTAGAGCCTGCGTTCCCGCCAGAGAGGTTGGAGATATTACGTCGAACAGCCCAGTTGATCTGGCTCAAAGGACTCTCCGGCACGTACGCTTCAACCTGTGCGCCAGTTGGATTGCGAACACCTGCTTGTGCTTGCATTGTTTGTTCAGTCCAACGTGTCCAGCCAACAAGTGCGAAAAGGTCAAGCACGAGAACTATGAATACAGCCCGCCTACGGGATAATAAGAACGACCTCATATGCTCCTCCCCGATTGCTAGTTGGAACCTTCCTATTGCTCTACTTATATCATCAGGACTTTCACTTGTGACGCTCAAATCAAACTTCAATTAGGCGTAAATTAGACGCTGCAAGCGAAGGCCCTAATCATCCAGGAACCACCAACTCACGCTGTACGCACCACTCAAAAGAGTAAGCGTATGGCTATCCTACCGAATTGACTGCACTCAGGGTGCTGAGTTCATTTGCGCTTGTTGTACAATATAGAGTCGTGTTTCTGTCTCGTTTGGGTATGACCAACGACATTCATCCTGAACTTGTTCGTCGGCACGAGCAAGGTGACCAAACACGACAATGTATTGTCCCACCTCTAGCTGCTTCCAACTTGCATACCTCCACCACGTAATGCCTTCCATCTGCGCTGCCGTTTTCCCTCTATCGTAGCTGAGAAAAGCACACCTATCTGCGTTGAGGCACCCAGCACAGAATTTTAGCATCCCTAGTTGACCGGATAACCAGGAGTAATCAGTTGCATAGCCATAGAGTGGATAACGCCCGTTGGCATAACCGGTCTGCTGTAGCTCTTCTCTGCCAGATATAACTAGCTGCACTTTCACGCTCTGCGTCTCGCTATTTTGCTCTTCAGCATCACGGGTGAAGATGGCATGTTCAAAGTACTGGGTAGCGATCTCCTGCTTGTTGTCAGGGCCAGTAATCTCTACAAACTCTTCGGTAAGAGGATAGCCGAACTGTTCCAAGCCCCCGTTCTTGCTCCAATACTCAAGGAATGCGCCCCGCAAAGTATGACCTGTTGAGGCAAACCACTCCACTCCTGCCTGCTTGGGGTCGGGCAAAGGGCGGGTGAGCAGGATAGTTGGCCCTACAGTGAGAGTAGGCAGGGGCGGTGAGGTAGGCAATGGTGTTGGTGAGGGTGGTGGGGGAGGCAACGTAGGTTCGAGAGTAGGCGCAGGTGTAGGTATGCGTGGGCCTGTTGGCTCAGGTCGTGGTGGAAGCGGCGATGTTGGCTGAGGCGTGGGGAGGAGTGGAGGCGTAGGGTCTGTAGCCCCAGGGGTGGGTGTCTTGTTCTGGCCCTGCGAGGATGGGACAACACCCAGCGCCCCGGCACAACCACCCAAAGCGTAGCCGGACAGAAGGAGCAACACTAAAGCAGCAAGGCCCAGAGCGATAACCCGGCCTGGATGGGGAATATTATGATTGGCAGATTGCATGGCGCTTTCCCTCCTCTGGTTGGGTTCAAGGCCAGCGAAACAGCAAGTCCAAGGGGGGCTGTGCTGTTCTTGCAGTATAGCACACCTTGCCGAAGTTAGATAGTCTGTAGTTGGGTAGTAGATTTGCTCGGAGGTTTTTTGAGCCTGTTGCTCCGCTCCAACCTTACTCTATCCTCCTCATGTGGGGGAAGAGGATCACGTCTCGGATCGAGTACTTGTCGGTGAGGAGCATGGTAAGACGGTCGATGCCGACGCCCATACCGCCCGTGGGGGGCATACCGACCATGAGGGCCGTCACGTAGTCGAGGTCCATCTGGTGGGCATCTTCGTCCCCTTGCTGTCCTGCTGTTACCTGCTCGCGGAAGCGCTCGTATTGGTCGAGGGGGTCGTTAAGCTCGCTGAAGGCGTTGCCGATCTCGAAGGAAGCTACAAACGGCTCGAACCGCTCGACGGCCGTGGGATCGCCTGGCTTGCGCTTGGCAAGGGGCGAGACCTCCACCGGGTAGTCGACGAGGAAAGAAGGCTGGATCATCAGAGGCTCGATGAAATGCCCCTGTAGCTCGTCTAGCACCTTTGCCCGGCTCGCCCCACTCTCTACATCGACGCCCTTGTCGCGGGCTATCTTCAGCAGCGAAGCAGTATCCGGGTACTGCGCGATATCGATGCCGGATTTTTCCAGCAGAGTGCCCCGCCAATCAACACGCGGCCAGGGAGGTGTGAAATCGAGCGTCTGCCCCTGGTATTGCAAGGTGTGGCCGCCATGTATCTCCTGCACGATCTCCGATACCATCTCTTCGAGGAGCGTCATCATGCTGTGGTAGTCGCCGTAAGCCTGGTAAAGTTCCAGCATGGTGAACTCTGGGTTATGCGTGATGTCTATCCCCTCGTTACGGAAGTCGTGCCCTATCTCGTACACACGCTCGAAGCCGCCGACGATAAGCCTTTTCAGGTATAACTCATCGGCTATGCGCAGGTAAAGCTGCTGGTCGAGGGCATTGTGGTGGGTCACGAAAGGTCGAGCAGCCGCCCCGCCATACAGAGGCTGGAGCACAGGCGTTTCCACCTCTAAGAAGCCCCTCGCATCGAGGAAGCGACGCACGTGTGACACCACCTTGCTCCGGACACGAAAAGTCTCGCGCACATCCTCGTTAGCGATCAGGTCGAGGTAACGCTGCCGATAGCGTGTCTCCACATCAGAGAGGCCGTGGTACTTCTCAGGGAGAGGGTGGAGCGACTTCGAGAGGAGATGGTACTTCTCGACGTGCAGGGTAGGCTCACCTGTGCGGGTGCGGAACATGAAGCCCTCAGCCTGGACGAAATCGCCGAGGTCAAGCAGGTTGTTTACAGCCTCGTAGTCCCACGGCTTCTCCTGTAAGTCGTTCACGCGAAAGAAAAGCTGCAACCGGCCCGACTCATCCTCCAGGTGGGCGAACGTCACCTTGCCGCCCGGCCTCTTCAGGCGCAGTCTTCCTACCACTGTTACAGTGGGAGGTTGTGGCTGTTCGCCTCCTGTTTCCTGGGCACCCTCAGTTTGTCCGGCGATCTCCCACTCCTCGAATACGGCAATGGCACCGGCGGCTGTGTGGGTGCGGTGGGAGCGTGGCGGATAGGGGTCGATGCCAGCCTGACGTAGCTCGTTCAGCTTGGCGAGACGCTGCCTCTGCTGGTCGCCCAGGTCCAATTCGGTGGCGTAATCGCGCCCGTTATTTTCCAGTTGAGTTCCTTCTGCCATCACAGTAAAATGCCTCCAAGTTTTCCTTTCCCTGTCCTTGCCCTTTCCGGGCGCGAATATGATTCGCGGGTCTTTCCCGGTTGGCCGCATCTGGTTATAACCTATTGCACCCGTCCATTCAACGCAGGCCCTCGCATAACAAAAGAACCGGCCCACGGGCCGGTTCAATAGAAGTTGAAGGACCGTTGGGGAGCGTCTGGTTACCCGACTTTAAGGATGGTGAACTCTTCAAGTCCGCCGGGCGCGTTGACACGCACTGTCTCGCCTTTTTTGCGGCCCATGAGGGCCTGGCCTACAGGCGACTCGTTAGAGATGCGCGAAAGGCGTGGGCTGGCCTCCGCTGAGCCGACTATCATCCAATCATAGGTATCTCCGTCGGCATCGCGGATCTGCACCTTCGAGCCGAGGCCTATTGTGTCGCCCTTAGGGCCTTCGATGAGTTGTGCGTGCTGGATACGGTATTCGAGCGTGCGAATGCGGCCCTCGATCCAGGCTTGCTCGTTCTTGGCGTCTTCATATTCACCACTCTCGCTGATATCGCCGTCGAGTTTGGCCTGCTGGATACGGTCTGCCACCTCGGGCCGGCGCACCTCCAACAGGTGGTTTAGCTCTTCTTCAAGTAAAGCTTTCCCCTCGGCGGTGAGTGGTACAGGCTTATCTAGTGCCATTGTAGTTTCCCTTTATTGGTTCCCATGCATGCTTCTCGCAATAGAAAAAACTGAGAGGGCGGGCATGCATGTACCGGACGCTCTCAGCTTTGTGTTCAACCAGTGAAGTTGTGCGCTGATTATACGATAAACGGCCTTCTCGCGCAAGCCATTGCACATCCCCTATTGGTACTAACGTTCTTATAGTAGAAAAGGTTCAAACCGCGCCGTGAAATTACAAATTAGGACGGAACCGCCAAGACGCCAAGAGCGCCAAGTACCCGCCAAGATTATTTATTGTTGTTTTATTTGATAGCTGATAGCTGACGGCTGATAGCTAATGCGTAATTTCACGGCGCGGTCCGCGTGCCGTGTTCCGCATCTGTCGTATCCTGTCGGTTGAACCTGTCGCCTATAATGACGTACTTGAACGGCTTTCCAAGCAGGACCATTACCGCCCCGATAATGCCGTAGAGAATCGTCCCAAAGAACCAGGTTACCCCCACCAATACCCCAAATAGCGTGACCCAGCTTGTGCCCCAGTCCTCTCTGCCCTGGAAGACCTGGAAGATCGAGAAGCCACCACTGAAGAGCACGATAATCAGTAGAATGAAGTTGATCAAGAGCACCGAGCACTGGTAGCACCCTGCCTGCTCCGAATGAAAGCGCACGTGGGGCGACCGCCTGGAATATAGCCAGATCACACCTGAGATAAGCAAAGAAACAAGCAGCCCTATTCCGAAGATACCGAATGCTATAGCTCCGTGCGCGGCAGCCGCGAGTACTCGCTCGGCGCTCCGATCTACTACCTCAACGGCTTTCGTGGGTAGTGGGTTATATTGTGGCCCCTGGGGAGGATAGTTCATACAGCAGACACTATTATATAGGCACTATAAGTACACATGGATAGTATGGGTTAATATAGCACAAAAGTCGCTATTGCATTCACGCGTGGAATGTGGTAAACTTACTAAGGTTGAAGTTGGCAAGACATTCGGACAGTAAGGTATTCCCGCATCCCCTCCCCATTAGACGCGTGAACGCCCTCAGGACAGCTTACTAGCCAGACATCACCAGTAAGAGTTTAGGTTTTTTTCATTTTGAAAGGGAAAATACACACAAATGGCAGACAAGACATTGACGTGCCGCGATTGCGGTAACACGTTCACATTTACGGAGGGCGAGCAAGCCTTCTATATGCAGAAGGGCTTTAGCGAGCCTATTCGTTGCAACGATTGCCGACAGGCCAAGCGGGCGCAAGGCCGTGGCGGTGGTGGTGGCAGTGGTTACGGTGACAGCTACGGTGGCGGAAGCTACGGTGGTGGTGGTTACAGCGGCGGTGGTGGCGGTGGCGGCGGCTATGGTCGCAGCGAGCGCACTATGACCCAGGTAGTTTGCGCCAGTTGCGGCAAGGACACGGAAGTGCCCTTCGTACCGCGTGGTGATCGTCCGGTTTATTGCTCCGACTGCTACACGCAGCAGAGCGGTGGCAGCGGCGGAAGCCGCGGCGGCGGGCGCAACCGCTACTAGTCTCCTAATCGGGGAGGGACTTAGTAACTAGATAGCTAAGGGGCCGAGAGCGAAAGCTCTCGGCCTTTTTGATTCCCTTTATTTGGTACAGGCTGTTGATGCGAAGGGAACGTGAAACGTGAAACGTGAAACGTGAATTTCGTTTACTACTTTCTGCCTCCCGCACATTGACTACTCATCACTCATCACTCATCACTCATCACTCATCGCTAATGTTGTCCAGTTCATTCGACAGCCATTCGCTCAAGTCGTAGAAACTTTCCTCGCTGATGGTGTGGCCGACTTGATATTCCTGGTAGGTAAGGCGTGTGTTGTGCTCGGCCAGGTACTCGGCGGCATCGCGGCCATAAGTGACAGGGATTATGTCATCGTACTTCCCGTGTGCCATGAAGAAGGGCTTGCCTTGCAGCCCGACAGGGTTTGCAGCCGGTCCGGTGTCCGTAGGTACGTAGCCACTGTGCATGATGACGCCGCGTATCTTCTCAGGGGCGGCAAGGGTAAGCGCCGCTGACATGATAGCTCCCTGGCTGAAGCCCATCAAGTAGAGGCGTTTCGGGTCGATCCGGTAGAGGTCTATCATACCCTCTATAAACTTACGCAACTCGATGAGGCTCGATTGTATAGTCTTAGCATCAGTCTCTCCTATGCGGTACATATCGTACCACTGGAAGCCTCCCCCCAGAGTGTATGGCGCTCGCGCACTCACGATTGTGAGCCTGGGGTCAAGACCTTCCTCAAGCCCCATGAGGTCATATTCATTCGCGCCCCGGCCGTGCAGCAAGAGCAAGCCAGGTCCAGTCCTTAGCTGTGGAGTGTTCGCTTGCGCCGAGCGGACTATATGTACCATATTCAACTCTGTTGCTCTACCTGTTTCTTCAGCCATTTCGTCCCTATCTTTAGTCATGCCACGCAGTAAAGCCTTAGCTACACTTCCGCAACATGACAGTAGCTCCCCAATATTTACTACTTTGTATGGATATTGTCGAGCACAGGAGCTCGGTTGAAGATATGCTGGGCTGCTTCGTTGAATATCTGCCCGCAATCGCACCAGAAAGCAAGAGGTGAAACGCCTGTAGCTCGGAGGACCGACCTGTGATCGTACATCACCACCAGGCAAACAGTATTGAAGAAGAGCTGCCAACTCATAAGGACCATAAAGCGTACGCTTGCCGGCAGCGTGCTGAGCGCTCCATGAAGGTAGTCGCAGTGGAAGGCCACGTGGCCCTCTTCATCATGCACTATCTGCGCAAAGACAGCACGCAGAACAGTATCACTCGTTCCTTCATACAGCGCCCTGTAATACCTCTTAGCGATCAACTCCACGACAAGTAGCACCATTAGTTCCAGCTTCAACCGCAACATACGCCGCACAAAAACGAAGCATGTATCACTCCAATGCCGCTTGAGGAGCGAGCCACCCATACCCTGTATTACCCTGGCCAGGAGCCGGGCGTGCTCTTGTTCCTCGGCGATGAATAGCGAGATGGTAGCACTGTAAGAAGGATCGCCTGTCGCGGCAGCACCTCGCTTCAGGTGGACGCCATCCCCCTGCTCGCCTACCTGAAAACGTTGGAGCGACCGTATCAGCGGCTTGTGTAGATGTGGTTCTACAACAATGCCGTCCTGCCACGGTATATTTGCGCGACCGGTACTGTTTTGCTGGAAGTAAGTTAGCCAGTCCATTCATTCCTCCTCTGTTTGAGTTGTGACCTGATACAGGCCTGACATTGACCGGAGAAAATGTGCCGGACGCTAACCCTTACTCCCCTGCATGATGATACGCCTCTGTTTCGCCTTTTCTTACAGGTTGCAATTGAGCCGCCATTGAATATACTGGTGATAATAGAAATCTTACCTTTACCTCTCAACATCCTCTGCGTAATTCGTAATTCAAAACTCATAACTCAAAATTGGTAAACATGCCAACAATACGACTACCCGGCCTGATCGACCCGCACGTCCATTTGCGCGATCCGGGAGCGACTCACAAGGAAGATTTCACCACCGGCACTAGAGCAGCCATTTCGGGTGGATTTACGCTCGTACTCGATATGCCAAATAATCCTGGCGACCCGACCGTCTCTTACGTTGCCCTCGACCGCAAGAAAGAAGCAGCCGCCGCGAGGCTTTGGTGCGATGTAGGTTTTTATTATGGAGCCACTCCTACAAACGCCCCCACCTACGAAGCTGTAACGGCAGATGTCTTTGGCCTTAAGATATATCTCGACCATACCACCGGCGACCTGAAGATAGACGCGCTCGAAACCATACGGGACATAATGTTGGCCTGGCCTCGGAATAAGCCGCTCTGCGTGCATGCAGAGGACCGCACCCTGGCGATGGTGCTGGGATTGCTCCCTTCGGTGGGGCGCGGTGTACATATTTGCCATGTAAGCCAGAAGGTAGAGGTAGAGCTAATTCGGGATGCCAAAGAGCGCGGCTTGCCTGTCACCTGCGAAGTAACACCGCATCATCTCTACCTCACTGAAGATGACCTTCCCCGGCTGGGGGGTCATGGTGTGATGAAACCGCCTCTCTACCGAAGACGTGATGTCGAGGCTCTCTGGGCGAATCTCGATGTAATAGATATGATCGCAACCGACCATGCGCCTCATACGCTGGAGGAAAAGATGGGCGATCCTGCGCCCTTCGGTGTGCCGGGGCTTGAGACGGCGCTACCCCTCATGCTGACGGCAGTCCACGCAGGCAGGCTCACCCTGGATAGGCTTGTTGAGATGATGCACGGCGCGCCCGCGAGGATTTTTCGCACCCCAAAGCAGCCTGATACGTTTATAGATATAGACCCCAACGCGAAATGGGTCATCTCTTCACGTGCCCTCGAAACGAAATGCGCGTGGACTCCTTTCGAGGAGATGGAAGTACAAGGTGTTGTCAGATCAGTGTCACTGAGAGGGCAAGAGGTAGTGCGTGATGGAAAGATTATCCCAGAGCACGGGTCAGGTCAAATTGCTGTTCCGTTGGCATAAACCTTGCACTTAATTTCTTTTGCTGGCGTGACGTAGCAGCATATGTGGTACAGTCGATAAGCATAGCTAATTAGCACGTAACCACGGGCAAGAAACGGCAATCGAAGGAGTTATCATGCCCCGGAAATCTAAGAAGAATAATAGCAAGCAAGACGTAAGCGTTGTAGATAAACACCGCAATGGTAAGACGCCCCTTCCGTTTGGAGTGTTACAGATGCCTAGTACTGGTCCTGAGCCTGCCGCTACAGCCAAGGCAATAGCAGATAGCCCGGAAGGCGAGGAATTGTACCAGGACATCAAGGTGATGGAGCATGAGTCGCTCGAGAACCCGGACATGGAAGATGTGCTGCTTGAGATGTCATCCGCCGAAGATGTAGAAGCTCTGCCGATAACGACCACCATTGAACGTCTAAGTAAGGCATCGAAGGAAGAAGAAGGCGATCACGTACCGGCCCCAAAAGTCCCTGTACGCCCGGCAGCTTCCCGACGAAGAACCTTCTCTCTAGACGATGACGACGAAGATGATGAAGAAGAGGAGAGTCTGGTAACCAGCATAGACGCACTGGCGGATATTGACCCCGGATTTGTTACCGACCCGGTGCGCCTTTACCTGCGCGAGATCAGCCACGCACCCCTTCTTACGGGCGAGCAAGAGCTTGAGATAGCGCACAAGATAGCCGATGGTGACGTCGCAGCGACGCAAAAGTTCGTTCTCGCCAACCTTCGGCTCGTAGTGAGTATATCTAAGAAATACGTTGGCCGTGGACTGAGCCTGCTCGACCTGATCCAGGAAGGGAATATGGGCTTGATGCGAGCCGTACATAAGTTTGACCCATCGAAGGGCTTCAAGTTCTCTACCTATGCTACCTGGTGGATCAGGCAGGGTATTCTGCGCGCTATATCCGAGCACGCCCGCACTATACGCCTACCCGCGCATATAGGTGAAGCGCTGGGCAAGATATCGCATGTGAGCCAGGAAATATCGCAGCGTATGGGCCGTCCCGCGACGCCCGAGGAGCTTGGTGAAGCTACAGGCATGACGGGTGACCGCATTCGAGAGATCTTGCGCGCTGCGCAAGCCCCAGTATCGATAGATGCACCCATTGGCGACGACAGCGACGAGAACCAACTTCGTGATTTTATAGGAGATGATGAAGCGGCAACCCCTGAAGAAGAGGCGAGCCACGAGCTGCTAAAGGACCATCTCGCCCTGACCCTTGAGCAGGTACTGACGCCACGCGAAAAGATAGTGCTGCAGATGCGCTTCGGCCTGGGCGACGGCCATCAATATCCGCTTGAGAAGGTTGGGGAAGTACTCGGTGTTACCCGTGAGCGCGTTCGGCAGATAGAGGTGGAGGCGTTGCGAAAACTACGTGCGCCTTCTCTGACTGAGCGTTTCAGGGATTACCTGTAGAATAATAAAAAGGGCGGGTCTTCCGGCCTTTCCTTATTCCGCCACCAAATGGGACCATCAAGGCTCCAGGTTGGTATCGAGCAGTTTCTCGACTATCACCACATCTCGCCATTCGCCGTCGAGCCGCGCGTGCTTCTCATATATCCCTACCTCTCGAAAGCCGAGCGATTTCAGCAAGCCTCTACTTGCTGTGTTCTCAACAAATACCCGCGACAAGAGCTTCCAGTATCCTGCCCTCGCCGCAGCCTCTATAAGAGCCTCTATCGCCACGCGTCCCGCACCTTGCCCCCTGTAGGTTCTCTCCACATAAACAGAGAACTCGGCAATACCTGAGTAACAGTCACGCTCACGGTAGGACGAGGTGGAAGCAAAGGCGATTATCTTTCCACGCTCCTCCACCACGACGATGGGGTGAGCGCCATCGAACCACGAGCTAACATCTTCGGGCGACCGCAGCCTTGTCTCAAATGTGCCTACGCGGTCTTCTATGCCCTGGTTGTAAATGCGGGCAATATCGGGAGTATCAGTTATATTGGCGTTTCGTGTCTGCATATTTCGTGTATCCCTGTTGCATCATTTTATCACCTGGCGCTTTGCTACACGTATGAGCCTGTCGTATTGTTTACACATTCACGCTGCACCGGAGGAGAATATGAGATGTAACATATAACGGCTTGGCACGTTTTATGAACAGGATGTGGTTAGGGACCTGGAATATTGCTCAGGAAATGCACCAAACCACCATTAGTAGCGTATACTGAGTGATAGTAGATTATGTCGATTGACATCAATCCCGGCCAGTTGGTAAAATATCAATTAGTGTTTTTTCTCACAAACTCGCAAGGGAACCCTTCTATATGACACGACTCCTCGACTCCATCAATGAACCTGCCGATATGCACGGATTCGCGCTTGGCGAGCTTGAATTGCTCGCCCAGGAAGTGCGCCAGGAGATAGTCAGCACTATCAACCTAATCGGAGGACATTATGCCTCCAACCTCGGCACGGTCGAGCTTACGGTAGCCCTCCATAGGGTCTTCAACTCGCCGGTGGACAAGATCGTAT
>JBBRVL010000089.1:0-11601 GCA_038246925.1 Chloroflexia bacterium | reverse complement strand
TGGCTCCAGAGGATATCAACCTGCCCTAGAAGGCGTTCATCTTTTTCGTCGGAATTATTCAGTCGCTTCCGTATAATCTGCGTAAAACCTATGATCGATGTAAGGGGAGTGCGAAGTTCATGACTGAGGGCATTTATGAAGCGATCTTTTGTCTGAGGGTGAGAAACCGATACGACTAGAGCGGCCATCTTGCCGACCAGCCGCAATGCGCGCATATCTTCGTCTGTGTAAAGACGGTTCGATTTCGCACAGAACGCAATAATACCTCGATTCTCTCCTCCGACGGCCAGTGGGGCCAGCGCGAAGCTGGAGACGTCTGTCGCATCAAGCCAGTCTTGAATGGGAGCAAGGCCGTTTCTCGAGGCTGCATTGGAGACAACG
The DNA here is from genome assembly GCA_038246925.1 of Chloroflexia bacterium. GTDB lineage: Bacteria > Chloroflexota > Chloroflexia > QHBQ01 > JADMIH01 > JADMIH01. The sequence goes on along the minus strand of JBBRVL010000089.1, from coordinate 11,220 downwards.
GGAGTTGCAAGACGTGCCAGATAATCAGAACTCGGTTTGCTATTCGCCAGCCTCTCGAACTCAAGCGCTTGTTCGGCAGACATTCCCATGGCACGCACATGCCTGAGCTTTCGCGCTTCTCTTTCGTTCTCATCCAGGACGTTATCATAAAGCAGGAGAAGACACATACTGGCGGACAGGTAGGTACATGCCTCCTCCAGAGCTTCACTCAGGCTATTGTCTGCGTTAACAGGGGCCGAATGATCTTCCGCGCGTACCTGGGCCGAAGGTCTGTTTTCGGCACTTTCCATATTATTCATAGGATAGTTTATCGCCTGATCCTCTACTACATCCTGTTCCTGTGACCGTATAAGGCTCTTGTTGGTTTTCGCGCATTTTCGATTTGTTAACAGCCCTTAGCAGTAGTTAGCGAACCCGATGCCCGCCATGTGTATGACCAAGCAAGAATCGCACCAGAATCCGAAAGGATTAGTACTTGACGCTTATATTGCCTGCCAAACTGACTGAGTGGCTTTATAATAGGGTCATGCGCACTGATCAGTTCGACTATATCCTCCCACCCGAATTGATAGCCCAGACCCCATGCGAGCTACGCGACCATTCTCGGCTGCTTGTGGTGAATCGCTCCGACGGCTCTAATCACCACAAGCATTTCTACGAGATAGGCAATTATCTCTCTGCTGGTGATCTACTGGTCGCCAACGAGAGCCGGGTAATGCCCGCGAGGCTCCTGGGCTATAAGATACCTACCGGCGGGAAAGTGGAGGCTCTGCTTCTCCGCCCTGTCATACAACCGGGCGATGGTGGAGGCGAACCGTCGGTCTGGGAAGCGCTTGTCAGTCCAGGGCGGCGGATACCGGACGGTGCGCGGTTAGGTTTTGGCGACCCGGCGAGAGGGGTCTACCTGGAAGCTGAAGTCTTAGAGCGAAGCGCGCTCGGGGGCCGTATTCTGCGCTTCAGCACTCCTCCCAGACCATTGCTGGAAAAACTCGGCGAAATGCCGCTGCCGCCATACATCCATGAAGCGCTGGCCGACCCTGAGCGTTACCAAACCGTGTATGCGCGCATCGAAGGGTCGGCGGCTGCCCCCACTGCGGGCCTGCATTTTACAGAGGGACTGATAGGCAATCTGCGTGCAAAGGGTATTGCATTCGCCACCGTGACCCTCCATGTCGGGCTGGATACGTTCCGGCCGGTACATGAGGAGGAGATTGAGAAGCACCCGATGCACAAAGAATGGTATCACCTGCCGGAAAGTACTGCATCAGCAATCAACGCAACCAGGGCAGCAGGTGGGCGTGTCGTGGCGGTCGGCACTACCAGCGTGCGAGTGCTGGAGACGGTGGGCCGGGAGCAACAGATCGGTCCTCATGATAAAGACACAAAAATAGAGTCGGCAGAGGGCTGGTCGGACCTGTTTATCCACCCTGGCTACAAGTTTCGTATCATTGATGCGATGGTGACTAATTTCCACCTGCCGAAAACTACCCTGCTCATGCTTGTGTCTGCTTTCGCTGGGCGCGAGTTGACGCTTGCAGCCTATAACGAGGCGATAGAGCAGCGCTACCGCTTCTACAGCTTCGGTGATGCTATGCTGATCCTGTAGCCGCATACCCACATAGGACTTGAGATGCCTGATCTTTCTACACTGCTAATATTCCTGGCCGCAACGCTGGCGCTCAACCTCACGCCTGGGCCTGATATGCTCTATGTAATGGCACGAGGCATAGGACAGGGGCGCACTGCGGGCGTCGTCTCCGCACTCGGCATCGGGGGAGGCACGCTGGTGCATACCTTCGCGGTGGCGCTTGGCCTCTCTACCCTGCTGGTGTCCATGCCTGCGCTCTATGAGGCGATAAGGTATGCGGGCGCAGTATATCTGCTCTATCTCGGTATTCGCACGCTCACCAGCCGAGAAAAGATGAGGCTTGACACGGAGCGGCCCACGCAAAGCCTCAACCGCATCTTCCAGCAGGGGGTCATCACTAACGTGCTCAACCCAAAGGTAGCGCTATTCTTCATCGCCTTCCTGCCGCAGTTCGCCGACTCTGCGCGAGGATCGGTAGCCTGGCAGATGTTGATGCTGGGCCTTCTGTTCAACGTTTCGGGCACAACCGTAAACACGGTAGTAGGTCTGCTATCGGGATACCTCGGCGCGAAGCTAAAGGAGCGTCCCACTTTTTGGCGCGTGCAACGTTGGTTTACGGGGGGAGTATTCGTAGCCCTCGCCGCTCGCCTCGCAGTGCCCGACAGGCCGTGAGGTGCAACAAATCGAGCCTCTGAGAGGGTAACTTACACTCGATGGAAAGATGCGTAGGGGCAGGCACGGGGGCCATCTGTTCCAACTAATTCAGTTTGTAGGGGCAGAGCAGGCGGATTCCCAGCCGATCTCGTGCGTGTTGGCGGCAGGCCAGATGATGTCAACACAGCCTTTCCCACTCATGCACTCTACTCCCACGCCTGACGTCAGGTATTTAGTTGGAACATTTGGCACGGGGGCCTGCCCCTACAGGGAATATCATCGGAGATTTTGTTAGGCATTCCAAGAGGACTGAAGACTAAGGCAAGAATATCCGCACCAGCCAAAAGATTGTTAGTGCTACAAGCACGAGCCAGATAACGATGATCACCCCAGCAGCTACCCAGTTTACAGGCTTGCCTGCCGCCATGACCTCTCTGGCCTGGATTCGACACTCAACAAGTACAACAGGTGGTATCATGCGCCGAGCCAGGGCCACACCGAGCGGTATCAATATCAAGTCGTCCAGGTAGCCCAGGATCGGTATTGGGTCGGGTATCAAGTCTATCGGAGAGAAAGCATAGGCCACTACGAAACCGGCGAATAGGCGAGCAGGCCAGGGCACACGAGGGTCACGATATGCCAGGTAAAGAGCGTACACCTCGATCTTTAGCTCCCTTGCCTTCTTTTTCCATCTCTCCAAAATGCTCATAATCGTTTGATTTCGCTACTCGAAGTTCATAACAGGCTCTAGGCAACAGGTGACATTATGAGTGAGGATGTACAGGGAAATATGTATACTATAACCTAATAAACCATTTCGAAAGGACACATTCATGCCCAAGATAGATTTCTCTCATTATTACAAGTACGATGAGGTATGCAAATTTCTTGAAGCGACACAAAAGAAATACCCGAAGCTAATATCGGTCTCATCAATGGGCAAGTCGTATGAAGGCCGCGACATCTTGATCGCCACGCTTACGAACCGCGATACGGGGCCGGACCTCGAAAAGCCTGCATACTGGATCGACGCCAACACCCACGCAGGCGAGGTGACAGGCTCGGCGGTCGCCCTCTACACGATTGACCAGTACACATCGAAATACGGCAAGGACCCCAGGATCACCCAGCTACTCGATGAGCATACCCTCTATATATTGCCTCGCATCACGGTTGACGGCTCGGAGAAGTACCTCACATCGCCCCATTATCTGCGCTCGTCCACACGCCGCTACCCTTACGAGGAAGACCGCGAGGGCCTCTACCCGGACGACGTGGATGGAGACGGGAAGATACTCCAGATGCGTATAAAGAACCCTAACGGCGTGTATCGAGCATCCGATAAAGACCACAGGGTGATGGTCAGGCGCGGACCGGATGAGGTAGGCGGGACGTATTACAGCCTGGTGAGCGAAGGCCTCATCAACGATTGGGATGGGCACGAGATCAAGATGGCCCCACCCCGGCATGGGCTTGATCTCAACCGCAACTACCCCTACGATTGGGCACCCGAAGGCGCGCAACGAGGGGCGGGAGACTTCCCATTCTCAGAGCCGGAGACACGCGCAGAAGCTGAGTTCTGGGCTACACACCGCAATATCAACGGCTTCCTTACTTATCATACATTTTCAGGCGTATTGCTGCGCCCTTACTCAACGCACCCAGACGACCATTTCAATACGCACGATCTCGATATCTACAAGATGATAGGCGAACGCGGCACCGAGCTAACTGGATATCCTTGCGTTTCTGTCTTCCACGGCTTCGCTTATGACCCGAAAGAGCCTATGCATGGAGCGATGGATGACTATGCCTACGACTTCTACGGTTGGTTCGGTTTTACATCTGAATTGTGGGACCCTCAGAGCGCTGCGGGTATTGAGATGAAGGATTGGATAGCATGGCTGAAGCACCACCCGGAGGAGGATGACCTCAAGCTCATAAAATGGAACGATGAGAAGCTCGACGGCAAGGCATTCATCCCCTGGCGCGAGTTTGACCACCCTCAGCTAGGTAAGGTTGAGATAGGCGGCTGGGACATGAAGAACTACTGGACCAACGCTCCGCCCCAGTACCTGGAAGAGATATGCGAGCAGAACTGTCAGTTTACGCTGGCCCATGCGCTGATGTCGCCTCGACTTGAGCTCCGAAAGACCGAGGTGGAGAAACAGGCCGAGGGCATCTTCAAGATTACCACTACTGTCGCCAACAAGGGCTTCCTGCCGACCTACACGAGCAAGCGCGCCCAGGAGCGCAAGATCGTCCGCCCTATCGAGGCGCGTATCAATGTGCCGGAAGGCGGCAAGCTGATAGCAGGCAAGCGCGATCATGAGTTAGGCCAACTGGAAGGGAGAAGCAACAAGCTGTATGGCGGGTGGTTCTCCTCAGGCAACGTCACCGACAACGAGAAGCGCCTTGAGTGGATCGTGCGGGCACCGTCAGGGACCCAGGCTGAGGTCGTAGTCAAAAGCGAGCGCGCAGGCACGATACGCGCTACACTTGATCTGGCTTAGTACACCTTTCAAATCAGCGGAAGGAGCCGCAGGGGCGGATACACGGGTCCGCCCCTGCGGTGGGCTACATCCTGGCAGTTTTGAAAGGCGTTCTTAGTACCAGCACGTGCGGTTATGGTAATGCGCCACCCAATATATTGGGTGGCGCATTATTGTTCAGACTCTAGCAGAGTAGCTACTGTGTGTCGTATGCCCCTACGAGTATCGGGTCCTGTGTTGGCTCTTGAGCGCCGGGCGCATCTTCTATAGTCACAGCTACCCCAACATGATCTCTTATCCGGGAGGACGGGACCACCTCGTGCCTGGCTTGGCCGTCGTTACGGGCAGTGAAGACACCTGCGGGAACCGGCTTCCCATCGGGCGCGGCGGGCAACAGCCACAATTCATATACTTTGTCTGCCGGCAGAGGCGTCAAACCGTTCGCAAACAATGCAACCTGATTAGTATCGGGGTTCACAAAAGCAACAGCACTTGCCCTTATCTCACCCTGTCCCTCCATAGCGAATGCAGTGGAACCAGGGGGAAAGTCAATCCTATTCTGTGCATACTGGGTGGACTGCCACCCCCACAAGCCTAAGAACAGCACGAGCACGGCGGCTACGGCTGCCAGCGCGGGGAGGTAAATAGGGAAGCGTCGCTTTTCGCGGTGTTCACCGAGGTCAACTACTCGCTCTCTCGGGTGCTCCCTAACTGATGCCCGCGATGCGGTTGGGCGGGCATCGGCAATGGCTGGAGAGCTTGAAGGGGTGGCAGCACTATCCTGGGTCTGAGGCAATGAGCCGATAGTCGACATGAAGCGCGACTTATGTCCCTGGGGAGGCTCGGCGGGAGGTACGGAGAGAGAAAGCCAGGCGGCAACTTCGCTATATTCCTGCGCCAGGGCTACGTGCTCGCGGCATTCCAGAAGCTGCTGCTCAAAGCGGGACGCGGTTTCAGCATCCATCACGCCGAACGTGTAGTCCGTTAGCTGTGATTCCCAGTCGTCTTTAGATATTTCTTCCATCGACATTGTGTTGTCCACACTTATATAACGCTGTAAAGTCTTGATTAGATGTCTTTGCCCTTTTATTCAGCCAGCAGGCCTTTTATGACCAGTAGCTCTCTCAACTGTTTCAGTCCTTGCCTGGTTCTTGTTTTCACTGTCCCAAGAGGCTGACCGAGTCTCGTTGCGATTTCACTTTGCGACAGGCCCTTGAAGTAAGCCATCTCGATTACCTGACGCTGATTTGGCGCAATCTCGCGGAGCGCCTCGCGGACCACTGTCTGCTCCTCTGACAATACCGCTTGGTCGGCGGGATCCATTTCTTTGCTTGGCTCACGGTCCAATAGGCTACCCACATCCGGGTGCTCAAGCGAAACCGTGGTCCGGGACTTACGCCGCAGTTCGTCGATGCATCTATGGTGCACCAGGCTCAGGAGCCAACTGGCAAACTTGCCTTTCTCGGCAGAGTAATTGGCCGGCTTTATCCAGAACTTCGTGAAGACCTCCTGCACTACTTCTTCGGCCAGAGCAGCCTCTTCGACCATGCGCAAGGCAAGGCCGAAGCATTGGCGAACATAGCGGTCGTACAGCGCCTCGAGAGCCGAGGCATCGCCGTTCGCCACTTTTTCTACCAATTGCTCGTCCGCGATAGGTGAAAGGTCCAACATATACAGATGCACAAGTCCCTGGGTTCGCCAGTATGACGCTTCGAATTGTCTTGTAGCTAAACCTTAGAAACCATAGACCTGCAAAGTATCCGGCTTCACCTACCCGAGCGTCACAAGCCCGGCATTGTCGGAAGCTAACTCCGGCGCATCCCGCCTGTCTGGAACTCGCGTCCCAGCAGACCATATTTAATAGTGCACCGTTAATCTTTGCGGTAGGGCAATACAGGTTATAGGAATCGCCTTACAAGACAATATACGTAATTATAGCCCAAGCAGATTTCGTGCCCACAACATATTGGCTTGTTTCAGGGCAAAGTCATCTATATTGAGCGCTAATCTACAGTAGAAACGAACCAAGCCAATATTGTCATTCTTTCCCTTCGTGCCTCAGGGTCAGAATGACGAAGGAGAGTGGGGTTCTAGCTTTGCGCTAATGACGCTTATTTAGATGTGTTTGACCTGCTAGTTGCCTAGTGCCAACCACGAATTATTAGCTTGTTGTTATTGTTAGGTATCACTGAAATTACACGTTATTATAGTAGGCACAAATCGATGTCCTGGCCTCCTGCTCCGCATTTATCTAATCACCTGAGTATGACTAAAGTACTGCTTTTGAGCGGTTGACGCATGGTAGTAAGGTCCGGTAAGATTACCCCATTCATGGCGCACTTATGCGTACTGGGCGGTTCCGCTTGATTTCTCTTCCAAAGAAAATACATTTCACGGCACACGCGAGGGCCAACAACGCCGAGCTTGTTGAGAGGCTACGGTGGGTGATCGGCATAAGGTGGACTGTGGTTATAGCTCTCCTGTTGGTGGGGCTATTAGGCGGCGCGTATCGCGGTGATCTACGGGAGATCAGCTACCCACATGTGGTACTCGCCCTCCTGGTCGCCTTCTACAACCTTTTCTACCTCGCTTCAACACGCCAGCCAAACTTCGGCGGCACTCCCTTGTCGCGCTTCATCCGCGTCGTGCAGATTCCGGTCGACCTCTTTATTTTCACAGCTATCGTGCATTTCTCGGGAGGGGTCACAGGCCCCGTGTTTGTACTTTACTTCCTCTATATCTTCGTTGGACTGGCAATACTACCGCCATCGGGCGCTTATATCGTGGCCGGAACAGCAGTCTTCTACTATGGCGCTCTGGCACTGCTCGAGGCCTTCTGGCTTAAGCCCCCAATCACGCCCACACTTGGCGGACCGCCGGCAGTGAATGTCCCGCTCATGACGTATAGCGGGTACTTCCTCACCGTATCAGCTATGTTGATGATTATCGCCTATATTGCTAACTATTTTGCGGGACTGCTTACTCGTGACGAGTATACGATCCGCAAGCAGTTGGACGAGATCAATTCTCTCTATTCGTTTACGCGCACCGTCTCGCGTACCGTTAGCGCGGATGAGATAGCTCGTACGCTGGTAGACACGACAGTCGAGTTGGAACAGCCCGATTCCTGTGCGCTCCTTCTTTTTAATGAGCGCGGAGAGGGGATAATTGCCGCCTCCAGGGGCTTCTCGCCCGATCAACTGAGGCAGTACCAGAGCAATCCTTTACCCTTCGACCACCCAACAGTCCAAACCCTGCTCGCCGAGGGCAAAGGTGTATTCGCGCCCGACATTGATGAGTTGCCCGAGTTGCAGACCATCCTGCTCCTGCCCACCACTCGCTCCTTCTATGCTGTCCCCATGTTAAACGAGGGGCGACTCACTGGCATACTCAACCTGGGCTACGACAAAAAATGTAGCATCGCGGAGAGCCAGTGGAACCTCCTGCAAGCGATAACCCAGCAGGCAGCCCTTGCGACCGAGCGCGTGCGCCTCTTCGCCGATACCCAGCGCTCCGCACGAGAGATGACCAGTCTCTACCATATCGGCCTAGCGACAATCTCCTCGTTGCAAATAGACGAGGTACTGCGCTTGATCTATGAGCAGGTGAAGAGAGTAGTTGACCCGGACACATTTTATATAGCCCTTTACGATGATGAGCGCACTGAGCTTCGCTACGACCTCTTTGTGGAGAGCGACGAGGTACTTCCCTCATTTACCGCGCGGCTCGACACAATGGGTGTTTCCAACTGGATTATACGCACGCGCAAGCCGCTGTTCATCAGGCACTGGAACGAAGAGATAGAGCAGCTGCCATTCGAGGCGAGCACTGTCGGCACGCCTACCCAGTCGGTGATTGCATTGCCCCTCATCGCCAAGAACAAGACCGTCGGCGTGATGTCCATCCAGGCGCTCCTCCCCAATGTCTTCGACCAGAACCATCTGCGCCTCCTCACTTCCATAGCTAGCCAGGCGGCGCTTGCTCTTGAGAATGCCAAGCTACACGCCACGGTGAATGAGCAGGCACAGCGCGACCCGCTCACCAGGGCTTACCATCATGGCACGTTCATTGACAGGCTGAACCAGGCTATAGCTCAGGCTGATGCCGAGCGCCAGACCGTTAGCCTGATCATGCTCGACATAGACCGCTTCAAAAAGTACAACGATACCTACGGCCACCTTGTCGGGGACGATGTGTTGCGTAGCACGGTAGTCGCCATCCAGAGCCATCTGAAAGCGACAGATGTCGTGGGGCGATGGGGCGGCGAAGAGTTCGGGATCATCCTGCCGAATGTGACACGTCTGCAGGCAAAGCAGGTGGCGGAGCGCATTCGCGAAACCGTGTCCGCTAACGTGATGAAAGATATGCATAACAGGTCAATCCCCTCGCCTACAGTCAGCCAGGGTATTGCCATGTACCCCGACGACGCCGGATACCTCGAGGAGCTAATCGACCGGGCCGACACTGCTCTATTCAGCGCAAAGGACCTGGGACGCAACCGCATCGCTGAATGGATAGACATCGAGGCCAACGACGGTGGCCCAACCTTGCGCGCTCTGTCACGGTAGGTAGGGATTAGGGATTAGGGATTAGGGATTAGTCTATTTGGAGTTTCCAACCCCTAACCCCTAACCCCTAATCCCACATTACGTAAAGCTCCAAGTTGCTATCCCCCTTATGATAGCTTATACTGGACGTGGCCTCATGCCGCTTTTTTCATGCGGGGTGGCCGGGTCTTCACTTTATGACACACTCCAACAACGGATACATCGACGAACAGATGGGGCCGGAACAGGGTAGTTCTACGCGATTAGGCAAAGCCGACCTCCATATGCACACCTCACTAGGCGATGGTCTGGCCAGCGTCGAGCAAATTTTCGACTACGTTGAGAATTACACCGACCTCGATATCATCGCCATTACCGACCACGACGACATACGGGGGGCAATGCAAGCCCTTGAACTGGCAGAGAAGCGAAAGTACCGCTTCAAGGTGATACCCGGCACCGAGATAACCACCCGCCACGGACATCTCCTCGCACTCTTTGTCACGAGAGAGTTCCCGATGCTGAAATCGCTCGAATGGAGTATGCAGGCAGTTCATGAGGCAGGAGGCATGGCTATCGCGCCCCACCCACTTTCCTGGCTGACAACCTCCATACGCGAGAAGCAGTTGCTGGGCATTCATGCTGGGAAATACCCGTTTCATGGCATCGAGACATTCAATCCGTCATATGCGGGGAGGGTTGCCCACAAGCGGGTTATCGAACTAAACAACAACATCCTCCACCTTCCTGTGTTCGGCGGTTCCGACGCGCACGCTCTGTCCATGGTGGGAAAGGGCTTTACGACCTTTCCCGGTTCCACAATTGAAGATCTCTTACAGGCGATCAAGGATAAGACCACCAGTGCAGGAGGGACATTTATGAACCTGAGGGACCACGCCGTAATCGCCCCTCCGAACCTCTGGAAAAGCATGGTAACGCACCCCACCTACAAGATGAAGCGCGCCGTCAGCAGGCGAATGAAGCGCGAGCCTTAACGGAATTATGAGTTTTGAATTATGAGTTTTGAATTAGACGGGATTAATTCAACTCAAAACTCATAATTCATAATTTACTTGGGACCTCCATGATAGAGCGATTCCGAGCATCCAGAAGCTCCTCTGCCCTAGTCACCAGCCCCAACCTTGCGGCATCTATGCAAGGCCCTTTAAGCATCGGCCTTGTATCCCCTTATGACTATGCCAACCAGGGTGGCGTCACAGAGCATATCAAGCACCTTTCGCAAGAGCTGCGAGCCCAGGGACATCGGGTGAAAGTGCTTGCCCCTTTCTCGACCCACAGCGCTGATGTGCCGCCTGATGTGTACGGCCTCGGCGCGGTCACGCAGATCCCGGCAAACGGTTCTGTCGCACGTATCTCGCTCTCGACCGACTTGAGGCGAACAATTCGGGCGATACTGCGCACCGAGCAGTTCGACATCCTCCATGTTCATGAGCCGTTGATGCCCGCGGTGCCCTGGTTTGTGCTGAGACATTCCACCAGCGTGAATATCGGCACGTTCCACGCCTATGGAGATTACTCGGCGCTTTATGCCATGGGCAGGCCATTCCTCAAGCGCCTGTTCGCCCGCCTGCACGGCCTTATCGCGGTTTCCCCCTCGGCCTACGAATTTGTGTCTCACTACTTCCGTGGGGAGTTCGAGATCATGCCGAACGGAGTGGACGTGACGAGGTTTGGGGCAGACTTGCCGCCGATCAAGGGGCTTCGGGATGGCAGGCCAACCGTGTTATTCGTTGGGCGCTTTGAGGAGCCGCGTAAGGGTCTGCGCTGGCTGTTGCAGGCCATTCCCCTGATTGAACCCTTCTTCCCCGACCTGCGGGTGCTGGTGGGCGGGAGCGGCGACCCTGAGGAGGCGGCAGAGTGGCTGCCGCTCCGCGATTTCTCTCGCAAGGGGAGGACAGTCTATCGTTCGGCTGGCTCC
>JBBRVL010000088.1:0-11662 GCA_038246925.1 Chloroflexia bacterium | reverse complement strand
TCCCCACAACACGTTAGGTTGGTGACCACGCGGGTGGGGCGAATACGGCCGATGTCGGGGCGGCCCCGTGTGTCCGCCCTGTTAGTTAGAAATGAAGATCGCGGACCGGAGACACGGCGGACACACGGGTCCGCCCCTACAATACTGCATCTTCTCCTTTAGCCACTCCCTAGAAAGCTCTGGCGTTTACACGTAAGAGAAAGTCTGATAAGATAAGCGCATCCACCCTTTGCTCAGGAGATAGCTGCATGGCATCAGAATCAGATATTGATATGCTCAAGATTATCGAGTCCGGTCTCGACTCGAAAGCCGTACCTTCTTCGGCCAAGCCCAGGCGCGTCATCATAGTAGGGGCAGGCATGGCGGGGTTGGTGGCCGCGTACGAATTGCTGCGTGCCGGGCACAACCCGGTCATATTGGAGGCCCAGAACCACGTAGGTGGTCGGGTGTATACGCTGCGTGAGCCTTTCGCGCCCGGCCTGTATGCCGAAGCAGGGGCTATGCGTATCCCGCGCGCCCACGAGCTAACGATGGCCTACGTAGATAAGTTCGCGCTGAACGTCTCAGACTTCACGATGGGCAACCGCAACGCCTACTACTACATCAACGGCTGCAAGTGGCGCGTGAAGGATACAGATGTCGACCCGGATTGCCTCGGCTTCGATATTGCCGAGCACGAACGCGGCAAGTCGGTCGATGATTTGTGGGCCGAAGCGCTACGTCCTTTCGCAAAGCGGTTGGAAGAGGACGGCGATGGCTGCTGGCCCGACATAGCTGCGGAGTACGACCAGTATTCTACCCGTGAGTTCCTGGAGACATTGAACTGGTCAGAGGGCGCTATCGAGCGATTCGGCCTGCTCGCCAACCAGGAAGCCCTCATGAATTCGTCATTCCTGGAGTTGTTGCGTGAAGAAGTCGGTAACTACTATACTGACATGGTCGAGATCGAGGATGGCATGGACAATCTGCCCAGAGCGTTCCTACCGGCGCTGAAAGACCACATACGCTTTGGCGCACGGATGGTCGCCATCGACCAATCTCCTGAGCAAGTTACCGTGCATTATCGCACTAAAGCGGGCCGCTTCTCTGAGACAGGTGACAACGCGATAATCACAGTGCCTTTTGCGGTGCTGCGCCACGTGGAGACGCTCAAGCCCTTCTCTCGTCCCAAGCAAAGGGCCATACGCCAGCTTCACTACGATGCTTCCGCCAAAATATTATTGCAGTGCAGGCGGCGCTTCTGGGAGGAAGATGAGGGCATAGTCGGTGGCGGCACTCTGACCGACCTGCCCATCCGCACTGTCTACTACCCCGATCACGGGCGCGAGACGGGGCGAGGCATACTGCTTGCCAGTTATACGTGGTCGGAGGACGCGCAACGCTGGGGTTCTCTATCTCCCGAGGAGCGGATTACCCAGGCTATCGAAAACCTTTCGTGTATTCACCCGCAGATCAACGAGGAGTTCGAGGCCGGAGCGTCAAAGATGTGGCACGATGACGAGTTCGCGGGCGGGGCCTTTGCCCTGTTCGATCCGGGCCAGCAGACGCTACTGCACGACCATATCGTAGCACCTGAGGGGCGCATCCACTTCGCGGGCGAGCATACCTCGCTCTGCCACGCCTGGATACAGGGGGCGATAGAGTCGGGACTGCGATGCGCGCATGATATACACGAGGAGGGTCTGGTGACCAGGGATTGGGGGTTAGGGATTGGGGGTTAGGGATTGGGGTACGCCACGTTTCTAATCCCTAATCCCTAACCCCCAATCCCTGGTCAATATACGTTGACGCGCTTCCTCGGACGCGGATAGCATCTGTGGGAGGACCCCGGCGAGAATTGGCGGGGGGATGGCCTGAATTGCGTTAGCAAGAACCTGGTCCAGGTTGACAGATAGATACTTGTCCAGGATTGCGGGCACGTCGGGCCGAGGCACTTCTGCCTCGTAAATGTCCATCGCTTTGCCTGTCAGTCCTTTTCGATGGCATAGCTCAAATGCCAGCCGCGCCTCGGCTATCTGCCCTACACATTCAAACGGCGTGTGCGCTTCCAGGCCGAGCATCTGCCGGAACCATAATTGGTTCTCTTCCATGTCAAACAGGTTCTTTGAAAAGATCGCGTTCACCATCTGTACGGGAAGATATGCCATGTAATTGAGCCAGACATAAGCGCACTTTGGGCAACACTTGCACCACGGCTTCTGAAGATTACAAGAGTGCGTGTATGGTACTGATTCGATGTCACGGCTCAGCAAATTGAAGATCAGGACATCATAGATGGGCTTCAGAATACTGAAGTAGTGCGAGTTCCTGATAAGCTCTGCCTGGACATAGTCGTTAAGAAGTTTCTCTGCCTCATAAGACTTGCCCCATTGGTGGTTGACCTCTTCGCCTGTCTTGTGCCATACAAGGTTGCCGACATCCGCGCTACGCTCGTGGGCGAGGCACATGTACCTGTAGCCATGTTGCAGCACTACAGGCAGGGTCGCAAATAGAGAGCTAGGGGTTTCCGCCGCAGTCAGGCTCTTGACGCCGTACGCGGCATATAGCTCGACAACAGGGCTGTCCATAAAATCGTCATACATCCAGATACGGTGGCGTGCCTTAGAGGACGTACGGTTCAAGAGACCATCTATCAGGTCATGCTGCCGCCGCGCATTCCCATAAATAGAGCTTGAATAGACGAGGGATGAGTAGGGTATATCAGCCCGCTCCAGTAGCTTCATGGCGACCAGGCTGTCCTTGCCGCCGCCGCAGAAATTGAGAACTTCCACAGGGCCGTATTCGATCTCAACCGCCTCGGGGCTGCCTGGACTATCTAAACCAGCGTAGCTCAGGAAGGCAGGACCGTCGTAGTCGGGCAGATCGTTTTCATACCGCCACTGTGACCACACCTTACGAAAGACGGTTCGCCACAATGTCTCAAAGGCGGGCGTGTGGAAGCGTGCAAAAGGGCCAAGATCGAGGGTGTCGGGGCAAAGGCTGGCGAGCTTGTTGATCTCAAAGGCGATAATATGGAAATATACCTTCTCCATGAAATCAAGACCATATCGCTGCTCGAGCTTGGGCAGGTCTACGTCCTCGTACCAGTAGGACGTGCTGAAACGCAGATCATCAATGCCGAACGACATCGTGAGCTGGTGGCGAGACCTAGTATAGCCTTCGATCCAGGACCTGCCGGACATGCTGAGCCTTTATCGAATTATGAATTAGAGTTCAAGGTTAGAACGCCATACAACTTTGAACCTTGACTTGGCATATGTACTCATATGCTCAAAACATGACCCTGGGTTGTCCCGGCATTATCTCGTTCGGGCATTTTGTTGCCCTTTTGATACCTGGTAAAGTTTCAGCCCGATGAGAAGCAATGGTGGAGCGAGAAGCAAGCCGCGCCGTAGAATGAGCCGCAGGCCTGCCCTTTCTGGCAGCATAGGACGAGGCGCAAGCCGGGCAATCACAGGTAGAGTTACGTTTGCTTCCTGCTCAATACTTGGTGGCGTTGCGACCTCATCAAGCTTGAACTGTACTTCATCTGCGCCCGGCTGACTGCGCGTTTCTGCATCACGAGTAGCCTGCGTGCTTGAGTCGCCAGATGTTGCATTGGAGAGAGTAGGAATTGCTATCTCTACAACTCTTCTTCGCGTCTTCCTGAAGCTGCCCACTCCCACAAAAGCGGCGGCCAGGCTTAGGATCGAGAACAATCCCCACCCGAGGATGTTTTGTTGTTCAGCCTCTTGGGTCCAGCCACTGATTACGGCGGTCGCGGCTGCCGAGCCGGGCGAGCGCACGGACATATCTGCCTTAATAACCTTCAACGCTATCTTAGTAGCCGAGGGCGCAGGGGAAGCAGTGGATTGGGCGTTCTTCTTCAGCAGACTGACGAGCCAGGGGATATCGTTCCTGGAAGTAACTGCGCCGATGCCGGCCGGCAAACCTGGCATCAGGCCGGGGGCCTGTAGTGCGGCGGTGCCTGTAGGGGGCGGATAATCGCCGATCACTTCATAAGCGTTGCGCGACATTGCGCAACTCCACGGATAGAAGAGGCCCTCGCCCCTTGTCCCGCCATACCCGGAGGCGAAGCGGTTGCCATAGGGGTCATTTACGATCAGGTTGCCGTTATCGGTATACCCAATAGCCACAATTATGTGACCTACAGAAGTGAGATCGTTACCGAGAATTACCGGGTGTCCACGCTTGAGCGCTGCTACTACCCCATCCCAGGTTACGGGGATATGACGGCCGGTCAACCCGTGCTGTTGAAGAACGAACGCCATTCTGGACCAGTCAGCAAGTCCGTTAGGACAGATTGTGCCATACAAGCCCGCCACGCTATCCCCGCTCGGGTCCCGTGCGGTTGCGCTATAGGTATAGCCGTCGTTTGTATAAGGTTCAGTCACATAGGGCGCGAAATCGGTTTTGGATTTTGATGGCGCAAGGGGCAACCCGATTTTGGATTGTTGATTCAGGACGGCGGGAGTGCTCGCCATTGTGCCTGCAGGTGGGGCGTTGGAGGTACTTGCGGATGTGCTTGTGGTCGTGGTGGTAGGCGTAGCCGTATAACTCGCGGCCTGGCGAGCTAAGTAGTTCTGCCACGGTTCCAACTTACCGTAATATGCCAGCACCATTGCGATACTGGTCGGTCCGCACGCCCAGTTGCCATTAGCCCCACCTATGTCCATAACCTGGTGTATGTAAGGCACAGAGAGTTTTACGAGGACCTTGCCCTGCTCCAGGCTGCATTCAGGGCCGGGTACCCAGTAGGGAATATCAGTAGGGGTAATAGTGACTGTCGGCGTCGCTGACAATGTGTATATAACCCACGGTGTGGGGGTTACAGAAATGACAGTATCGGGAAGGATAGGCTCTTCTATAGTGGCTGTGGCAACGCCTTCAGGGTAGCCGCCTACCGGTGTGAGCGTAGCGCTAATGAGCGGCTCAGTGGGGAGATCGGGAGGCGCCGTAGTGGGGCTAAGGCCTATCGTAGGCTGCGGAAGCCCTGAGGTTGGAATTGGGGTAGGAGGAGCATAGGTTGGCGCAAACGTCGCTGCCCGGGTACTGATCTCAATAACGCGGAACGTCTCAGTGGGAGGGATGTGCGCGGTAGGTATAAGCGTAGGGAGGATGGTCGGGGCAGTCTCTACGGTCGACTCAGAGATGGGAGCCTCCGTCGGTTGCGCTTCGGCGGCAGTAGGGGTCGCCAAAGCCTGCGGCGTGGGTTGGGCTTCATCCGCGTGGGCAAACACACCACCGGCCAGAGAAGCCATTACCAGGGCGCAAAGCGCGTAGAGGTGTCTTAATTTGTAGAGATACGAGCGCAAGGGCATAAGCGAAGTGGGGGTGAATGGGTTTGTTGTATAATGATTGCACCAATGCAGTAAAATCTGCGTACCTACATGAGATTATAACACAACATGACATAAAATATAGAATGCACGCTCAATTAATCAGGACTATTTGGTAGAACATAGTGTACTAGGACCGGAGCTACAGGTAAACAGATAGAAGCTATTATAACGAGGGCGGGACAAGACGTGGACTGTCAGGCGCGTGGGATTCCTATTCAGCCTATCCTCGGTCGCATATGCCTCTTTCACGCAAGACAGCACAGATGCCACGAGAGCAAGGGGTTAGTATGGGAACCGCTTACCGTGAGCAGCAGAATAAGACCGAGCAAGAGGCTGACGACCCCGTTGAGGAGGTTGCCAAACAGCTTCGCTCAATCGCCGATGCCACAACTGCCCTCATCGCCTATATCGATACAGACCAACGTTACACTTTTGTCAACTCAGCCTACGCTCGTTGGCGTGGCCGCAGCCCTGAAGAGTTCATTGGTAGACTCGTTCCCGAAATTACAGGCGAAAGCGCCTACGAGCAGATTCGACCCCACCTGGAATCAAGCATCCTGGGCCGCGCCGTGACGTTCGAGATAACAATTCCTTTCGGGGACGCAAGCACACGCTGCCTCACCGCTTCTTGCGTGCCCGACCTCGATGACTATGGTCACGTCAGTGGGGTAGTCGTCATCATCAATGACGTGACTGAGCAGAAGGAAGCAGTGGCAGACTTGCGGCGCAAGGAGCAGGAGCTTCGTGACTTCATAGAGAACAGCGCCGTCGGCCTGCACTGGGTAGGGCCTGATGGGAAAATCATCTGGGCCAACCGGGCCGAGCTAGACCTGTTAGGATATACAGAAGAAGAATACCTGGGCCATTCTATCTCCGAGTTCCACGCCGACCAGCATCGCATAGACGACATCCTTTACAGGCTGAACGCTAAAGAGACATTGCACAATTACGAAGCCCGCCTCAAGGCAAGGGACGGTTCCATCAAGCATGTCCTCATTAGTTCCAACGTACTGTGGGATGAGGAAGGGCGCTTCGTTCATACCCGCTGCTTCACCCGCGACGTTACCGAGCGTAAGCGTGCCGAAGCGGCATTGCGTGAAAGCGAAGAGAGACACCGTGCCATACTTGAACAGGTCTCCGAGGCCATATTCCTGATTGACCCGCACACCAAGCGCTTTGTCGTTGCTAACCCTGCCTTTCGGAGGCTCGTCGGCTACACAGCCGACGAGCTTTTGGACATGACTATTTATGATGTACTGCCTTATGAGCGGGAGCGCGTAGATCGCGCAGTCCTGCGTGCGCTTAACGAAGGTGATTATCGGGTAAGCGACCGTCTTTACAGGCGCAAGGACGGCTCCCTTGTCAATGTCGAGGTCGGCATTACCCCGGTCCTTTACTCAGGCAGAAAAGTTCTGTGCGAGATCGTCCGCGATATTACCGAGCGCAAGCGCGCCGAAGAAGAGCGCAACCAGCTTCTATTGAGCGAACAGGCGGCACGCACCGAGGCCGAAGAAGCATTGCAGGTCCGGGACGAATTGCTGGCGATTGTCTCCCATGACCTGAAGAACCCGTTGGCGGCAATAAGGGGTAACGCTCAACTGCTCAGGCAGCGTGTAGAGCAATCAGGGATGCCGGATGGCGCGTTGCTTACAACAGTGCTGACGAGAATCGACACAGCGCAGGCCAAGATGAATATGCTGATCAATGAGTTGATGGACTTTGGCCGTCTTCAGGCAGGATTGCCGCTCACCCTACAACGTCGCCCCACAGACCTTGGGCTTCTTATCCGTCAGGTGGTAACGGAACAGCAAGAGACTACGGAACGGCACAACATCCAGGTAGAGGCGGACGCGCCCGAGATAATGGGCAGATGGGACGCCGAGCGCCTGGAGCGTGCGATTACCAACCTTGTCTCCAACGCCATCAAGTACAGCCCGGATGGTGGTGACATCGCTATCAAAGTGGCGTGTAAGACATCGTCGGACGACGGCAGTGCCGGTAAAGAGAAGGCGGGTATGAGCGAAATAAATTCGCCTGGAGAAGAAGGGTCAGTAACCATAGCAGTGAAGGACAACGGCCTTGGAATCTCCGCAGAAGACCTTCCACACATCTTCGAGTGGTTTCGCCGCGCAAACAATATCTCCGGGCGCATAAGCGGCGCGGGAATCGGCCTGGCTAGCTCATTACACGCGGTCCGCCAGCATGGTGGGACAATTGAGGTAGAAAGCGAGCTGGGGGCTGGGTCAACCTTTACGATGCGACTGCCGTTAGATATGTGATATACAGCCCGCGAACCAGGGTATATCCGCAGAGAAACCAGCAGTTATACTCCTGTTGGTTTCTCTTTATTTTAATACTGTTGGTGCGCTACAATACAGGTAAGGAGGGTCACGCCTCGGATCATGTTACGCGCAGAGAAATCGATGGCTGGAACTATCGTAAGCGTAAGGTCGTTTAGAGTGCCTAACAAAATCTGTAGGGGCAGGCCCCCCGTGCCTGCCCTGGTGGGGTATGCATTCAGACAGGGCAGGCACGGGGGCCTGCCCCTACAGGGAATATCGTCGAAGGTTTTGTTAGGCACTCTTATGATCAGGTCAGAATTGACTTGCTATTGCCTATAGAATTGCTTATAATTTCCACTTGTGCGGCCCTAAGTAGGACCTGCACCAGGCCGGGGGCGCATTTGGCCGGCCGCATTGCTGCTTAACCGGGAAGGAGAGCTTTTGATGCCATCTATTCGCAAGGTTATGTCGTTCAGACTTGCCGCAACGTTCGCTATACTTGCGGCTATTTTAGTGCCCAGTATCGGGTTGGCCTCGGTCACATTGGACGATACGGGGTCCTCGCCTCAAGCGGTGCCCGTGACGAAACCGGGTGTTCCCAACTCTACATCGCTGGTGATAAGCCAGGTGTATGGTGGAGGCGGAAGCACATCAGCCACCACCTATTGTAATGACTTCATTGAAGTCTTCAATCGCAGTGCAGCGTCTGTAAACCTAGGTGGCTTGTCCGTACAATACGGGGCGGCAGCCAACAACATGTCAAGCATACTTCCTTTGCCCGCCGTTAATCTCTTGCCTGGGCAGTACTATTTAATTCAGACCGGAAGTCCTACCACGGGCGCTTGTACGCCGGTGCCATCACCTGATGTTGTGACATCAGGTATGAGCATGTCTGCTACAAGTGGCAAGGTAGCGTTAGTCAACAGTACTGTACTACTCACGTGTGGTGCAACCGGAAATAGATGCACTACTAATCCAACGTATAACGTATTCCTGCTTGATTTTGTCGGCTACGGCACCGCTGCTGACTACGAGGGAACGGCGGCGGTGCCAACGCTCAGTAATACTACTAGTGCCGTGCGGTCAGGAGACGGCTGTGTCGACACTGACCAGAATAACCTTGACTTTGCAATAGTTTCTGGTACAGCCATCACGCCCCGAAACACGTCGGCTCCCTTCAACGTCTGTGGCGCTGCTACTTCCACCGCGACAACTACCAGCACACCTGGTGGCCCCACAGGGACCAACACGCCCCTGCCTCCGACCTCCACAAGCACCGCCACCATTACACCTACCGCACCTCCGGCCCGAATCCACGATATTCAGGCTGTTACCCATATTTCGCCTCGCAACGGCCAGGCGGTGGGCAGCGTGCCGGGTATCGTCACTGCACGCCTGAACAACGGCTTCTATATGCAGGACCCCAACCCCGATGCCAATGACGCGACCTCTGAGGCTATTTTCGTCTTTACATCGTCGGCTCCCGCAGTGGGTATAGGCGACTCTGTGCTGGTGAGCGGCACCGTATCCGAATTCAGGGCCGGTGGCAGCGGCAGCACGAACCTCACAACCACCGAGATTGTCTCGCCCGTGATATCGGTTGTCTCAAGCGGCAATCCCCTTCCGGCACCTGTGATAATCGGCATCGGTGGCCGAGTTCCTCCCACAGTTGTGATAGAAGACGACGCGACGGGCGATGTTGAGACTAGCGGCGTGTTCGACCCCGCGCAGGACGGCATAGACTTCTACGAGAGCATGGAGGCGATGCGCGTGCAGGTGAACAACCCTGTGGCGGTCGGCCCGACCAACAGCTTCGGCGAGATCCCGGTGCTGGGAGACAACGGCGCGGGGCAGGGAGTTCGGACGAGCCGGGGCGGCATCATTATCAACCCGCCTACAGTCCCGTACGACTATACGACAGCCGACTTCAACCCGGAGCGCATCATCCTCGATGACACGATCATCGGCCGCGCGGCCATGCCCGATGTGAATGTTAGCGACCACTTCACCGGCCCGGCAATCGGAGTAATGGACTATGGCTTTGGCAACTTCAAGCTCAACGTCACAGATGCCCTCACAAGGGTTGATAGCGGCCTTGCGCGTGAGGTTGCCGCCGACCCCAGCCCGAATCAGCTTGTTGTCGGCAACTTCAATGTGGAGAACCTGCACCCCGGCAACCCGCAGAGCAAGTTCGATCAGCTTGCAAGCCTCATCGTCAACAACATGAGGTCGCCCGATATCCTCTCCATCGAAGAAATCCAGGACAACAACGGGCCGACGAATGACAGCATTGTGGACGCCAATATTACCTGGACTCGGCTGATCACAACTGTCCAGAGCCTCGGTGGGCCAACTTATGACTACCGTCAGATCAACCCTGTCGACGACCAGGACGGCGGCGAGCCGGGCGGCAATATCCGCCAGGGCTTCCTCTTCCGCACCGACCGCGGCGTTGCTTTCATTGACCGCCCCGGCGGCTGCTCTACCTGCCCGAATAGTGTGGGGGGGCCTCCCGGCGATCCTGAGCTTACATTCAGTCCAGGCCGCATCGACCCTACTAACCCCGCCTTCAATTCCAGCCGCAAGCCTCTTGCGGGTGAGTTCATGTACAACGGCCACAAGCTCTTTGCGATTAGTAATCACCTCAACTCCAAGGGAGGCGACCACCCGCTCTTCGGCCACTTCCAGCCGCCGGTGCGCAGCTCAGAGGTCCAGCGCCACCAGCAGGCCCAGATCATCAACAATTTTGTAGATGCCATCATTGCCCAGGACCCGGCGGCCAACGTCGTAGTTCTCGGCGACATTAACGACTTCTACTTCTCGGCAACCGTCAACATAATCGAAGGCAACCCGGCGCCCCCGTTCAGACCAGGCGGCGGCCAGGTGCTCCAGAATATGTACGAGACAATGCCGCTCCTCGACCGCTACAGCTACGTCTTTGACGGCAACTCGCAGGACCTCGACGATACCCTGGTGAGTATGAACCTCCTCAACGGTGCCGCCGCGCAGTTCGACGTGGTTCATGTCAACTCCGAGTTCTGGGACCAGGCAAGCGACCACGACCCGCAGGTTACCTACTTCAACCTGCCGCCTGTTGGTGCGGTCACCGCGACCCCATCGGCCACGTTGACCGTGACAGCCACCGAGACGTCTACGGCTACGACTATCCCGACCGATACTTCCACAGTGACTCCTGTACCCGCCACATCTACCTCCACTTCTACGTCATCGCCAACCGCGTGCGCGGTGCAGACGGTCTTCTCTGAGGGCTTCGAAAGCGGAACACTCAACACGTTCAGCAGTAGCTCAGGTACTGGTGGTACCGCCACGCCCACCGGCACTACCACCGTTTCAGGCTGGGTGGCTGCAACGAGCACGCCGCAGACAGGCAGCTATGCAGCATATGCGCCTGACGTGCCATACCAGTCCGACACACGGCTGACCCTCAACAGCCCTATCGCCATACCCGCAGGGTCCAGCTCGGCATCGCTAAGTTTCTGGCACAAGTACAATCTTGAGTACAGCACCAGCTCATCGAGCACCTACGATGGTGGTGTCCTCGAACTCTCTACAGACAACGGTGCTACATGGGTTGATGCTGCTCCGAACATTACCGCAGGGCACTATAACCGAATAATCAGTGCCACTACCAACCCGCTATACCCAAGGCCCGTGTGGAGTGGTAACGTCACTGCCTACACGCAAGTGGTGGTGAACCTGACTCCGTATGCTGGTCAGAGCCTGCGCTTCCGCTTCCGCATGGGAACGGATAGCTGCTGCGTCGCCACTGCGCCTAACGGTTGGTGGATCGATGACATTCAGGTGAGCATAGGTGGAGTCGGTTGCCCCACAAGCACTGTCGGCCCTTCCTTGACCCCAACATTCACCGTTACGACCACAAGCACCCCCACCCAAACCAGGACGCCCACCCAAACCAGAACAACGACCTCGACCATTACACCCCGAGGTGTGACTAATACTCCCACGACCACCCCCACCCCCACCAACACAATTACCGTTACGCTTACTCCCACGGCT
>JBBRVL010000087.1:0-11674 GCA_038246925.1 Chloroflexia bacterium | reverse complement strand
TCTTCCTGGTTGACGTACACGTGCCTAATGAGGGTATGCTCCCCAAGATCGATGCGCGCATACCATTTGATCAGATCACCCAGCAGCTTGACCAGCTTCCCAGCGATAAATCAGCCAGGATAGTGCTCACGTGCCGCAGTGGACGCATGAGTGGTGAGGCCAGCACCGCGCTAGCAGATCTCGGCTACACCAACGTCTATAACCTGGAAGGCGGCTTCAATGCGTGGAAAGATAAGGGCTACCCCTTCACTCTTGAGCCTTAGGCCCTGAGCTGAGGCATAACTTCCTCAGCGAACATCTGAATCGTGTCGAGCCTGGTCAGGTCATTGCGGAAGTAGACCACAAAATATTCTGTGCCTAACTCTTCCAACTCCTTCAAGAACTCGGTCGTTTCTTGCGGGGCGCCGACAAATGTACCTGTACGGTACTCGTCAAGGCCGATGCCTCCTCTTAGCTTGCGCTGATGGGCAGTGGCTTCTTCAGGGTTCTGTCCAGGCTCTAGCAGGGTGATGAACACGTGAGCCGTCTTCAGGATGCTGTTATAATCCCGCCCCAGCTTTTCGCAGTGCTCCCTCAGCACGTCATATTTATGGCGGTAAGAAGCAACCTCGGTCCCGGTGCTGATATTGCAGGCATCCCCATACTTTGCCACGAGCTTTAACGTCACCTTCTCGCCGCTGCCCCCTATCCAGATCGGGATGTGAGGCTTCTGTACGCCCTTCGGCTCGTTGATTGCGCCCCGTACCTGGTAATACTTCCCCTCGAAGGTCGCATAATCGTCTTGCCACATGGCATGTATGATTTGTAAGGCTTCGTCAAGCTGGCGGAGTCGCTCCGGCCCATCTGCGAAGGGATAGCCATACGCCTTGTACTCGTCCTCGTACCAGCCCGCGCCTATCCCAAAATCAAGCCTGCCGTGGCTCAGCACATCGACTGTGGATGCCATCTTTGCCAGAAGTGCGGGGTTGCGGTAGTTGTTGCAAGTCACCATCTGGCCTATCCGTATAGTGGAGGTATCTCGCGCCAGGGCAGCCGTCGATATCCAGCACTCGAAGTTAGTCTCAAGCTCCTGCGTCGGCACGGTATGGAAGTGGTCGTACAGCCATATGGAGTCGTAGTTGAGACGCTCAGCTTCTTTGGCAAAGCGCGTCATCTGTTCGTACTTCTCCACCGGGTCTTTTATGCTTACAAGGTCTAGCCGCCAGCCCTGCGGCACAAGCACTCCAAACTTTACAGTCATCTACTGTCTCCTCATGGTGTATAATCTAGCTGTCGAGCCGGTCTTCCATGCGTACCACGTTCGACAGACGTACATCACTAGAGGAGCAATAAGCGGGCCGCACAAACCGTGCCCGGCCTTATCTCCCTCGGAGGTATCACCATGCATAAACAGATAGACAATAGCCCCATGATGGCAGCCGACATCCCGCCCGGTACATGCAAAACAGGCAGGGTTGGGGGCAAAGATGTGGCAGTCTTCAACGTAGAAGGCCAGTTTTATGCGGTCCAGGCCAACTGCACCCATGCGGGAGGGCCGCTCTGCGAAGGCTCTATCTGGGGCGACATAGTAACCTGCCCCTGGCACGCCTCCGAATTTAACGTGCGAACAGGCGCGGTAGTGTCTCCTCCCGCTGAAACGCCCCTCGCCACTTACCCTGTTACTGTGGAGAATGGCATGATAACTATAGGCCAGGAGGCCTGATGACTGTCTCGTACTGGCAGGATGCTTCGTCCGACCAGACGGTTGAGTGCGACGTTTGTGTAGTGGGGGCGGGAATCGTCGGCCTGTACCTTGCTCGGTTGCTTGCCGGACATGGTCAGAAGGTATGCGTACTCGAAGCTCGCCATGTAGCGGCGGGCGCATCGGGTCGCAACGCGGGGATGGTCCTTACCGGAACGGCTTACTATTACCATGATGCCATACGCATGTACGGGCACGATCTCGCCCAGGAAATCTGGCGCTTCAGCCTGCACAACCGGGAGATAGCGCGTGGTCTCTCTGAGGAGTTCGGCACGCTGTGGGAGGAAAACGGCTCCCTGCTCCTTGCTCTCAACGACACCGAAGCAGAGGACCTTGAGCGTGCCGCCTCAGCCATGCAGGATGATGGCATAGAGGCCAAGTTTACGCTGAAAGACCCCACAAAAAGAGGCTTCGTGGCTGCCATAACACAGCCGGGCGATGCAGGCATCCACCCGGTCAAGTTCGCCCAGGCCCTCGCGGCTTCTACGGGCGCTGTTATCTTTGAGCAGTCGGAGGTGCATGACATCAGCCCACTCGAAGGTGGGGTTGTCGAGCTTAAATCGCGCAAGGTGACGGTACGGTGCCGAGTGGCAGCGCTCTGCACAAATGCTTATGCGCCATTGATACACACTTACTTCGAGGGCAAAGTGGTCCCGACTCGTGGCCAGATACTTTGCACCGAGCCGCTTGGCACACGCATCCTCTCGCAGATGTGTTATGGTGACTATGGCTACGAATACTTCCGGCAACTGCCCGATGGTCGCCTCTTGCTTGGAGGGTGGAGGCACCACTTCCGCGAGGCCGAAGTCGGCTATGAGGACCGCACGACCCTGGACATCCAGTCCGGTCTTGAAGGCTTTATGGCACGCTATTTCCCGGAGGCAGTAGGGGCGCGTATAACTCACCGCTGGTCGGGCACGATGGGCTTCAGTATGGATGGCATCCCGCTGGTCGGCTCCTTGCCCGATATGCCTGATGTCTATTTTGCCGTCGGCTTCACAGGTCACGGCCTCGGCTTTGGACTTGCTACCGCCGAGCGCCTGGCTTCTCATATTCTATTCGGGCATGAGCTGGCCTGGCTGGATGCCCATCGGTTGGGCACATAATTCATTACTGGAGTATTAGATTTTTGCTACTACCAGAGTACATGATTCAGGCACCCCTATCTTTTTTCAGGGGCAGTCGTTGTAGTCAATATAGGAAATATACCGTGTAGGTGCAGGCCGGTGTCAGGTATCTCAGCTTCGCCACCCAGCCGCCATAGCTTTTAGACATATGCCCATAGCTATAAGCGCAAGCTGATTGTAAACATCCCTGGCCTCACTGAAATAGAACGGGATCCAGGAGAAGAGCATGGGCAGTCCCCCAGTTAAGAGTTTACCTAGCTGGATAAACAAGAGGATCATACTATACCTTGCCACTCACAGCGCTTCTGTTGCCTCAAGTGTGCGAGCTCATCTACAGACTCTGGGCTTACCCTTTACAGAGCCTTACACCGATCTGCTTGCCATCAGCTTATCTTCGAGAGAGCTTTGCAACCTGTGCGAGCACGTAGACGCCACGATGAGCCGCGCCGATATAAAGCGGTCTATGTGCCTGCTTATTTCTGAAGATGTCGAGCCTTCAATACATGATATGCTCCAGATGCAGCCGCTGAGAGCGCTTATCAGAACCGTACAAGGCCAATGGCTTACCGAGATGTTGCGGGAAAAGCGCCTACTTTCCCACTTTCAACCGATTGTCTACACTGCCGACCCTGGCCGCATCCTGGCATATGAATGTTTGCTGCGTAGTACCGACCACGACGGCACAACGATTTACCCCGACCGCCTCTTTGGTGTGGCCCGCTCGACTGACCTGCTGTCACAGCTAGACCAGGCGGCCCGCTTGATGGCTGTGAGCGGCGCATCTCAGCACCGTGTTCGTACCAAGCTCTTTATCAACTATGACCCGTCGGCTATCGACGACCCAGGACGCTCTCTCCGCAGCACTCTACGCGCGCTCCAGACGGCAGGCTTCAAGCCGGAGCAGGTCGTCTTCGAGATGGTTGAAACCTCCGAGAAGGATGTCAAGCACCTTCTCAGCATCGTCACCTTCCTGAAAGCAAAGGGCTTCAAAGTTGCTCTTGACGATCTCGGTTGTGGTTACAACTCACTGGCTCTTCTTCCCCAATTGCGGCCCGAGTACATAAAACTCAATATCGACCTGATACGTGGTATAGACCGCGACCCGTACAGAGGTAACCTGGTCGCCAAGCTCCTCGACATGGTGAAAAGCCTGGGTATCAAGACAATCGCCGAAGGGATCGAGACCAAAAGCGAGTGGCGGTGGGCATTGCAGCATGGCGCTGATTACGCGCAAGGATACCTCTTCGCCAGGCCCGCTACACCTCCTCCTCTCCCAGAGCCGTTTAGCCAGTCCTGGGTCAGCACGCCTGCGACCTGGGCTGCTCCATGACAGGGACTTCCTGCTGTCGCGGATAAGGACCATCTCAAATCGCCCTGTAGGGGCGGACCCATGGGTCCGCCCTCTATCCTGCGTATCAAGTATCAAACATTCGCGCCGTTCGCGCAGGGCGGACCCATGGGTCCGCCCCTACAAGTTGAGGGTGGGAATCGAAAGCGGGGTGCGCTATGATATGCACCCCGCTTAGTTTATGCCCTATTGTTAGCTGACTCTTACGCGTACCGCACGCCGCCTGAGCACGCCGCCGCTTCCCACAAGCATCAGGCCCACCATGGCAAGAGCGATAGTCAGGCTGTGGTCGCTGTTGCCGCTCCGTGGCATACCCATCCCCATTCCGGTAGTCATTCCCATTCCTGTTCCGATTGGAACCGTTACGATGCTGCCACCTGGAATACCGCTCAGTATGCCGCCGCTTGTAAGGTCAAGAGGCTCGGCATTCGCGGGCGCTACTATGTTCACCGGCTGGTCAAACTCCTTGAAAGTCATAGTGAGGTCAATCAGCAGCTGGGAAGAAGGACCGCCGCTCGGCTCGGCTATCTCTATATCCATCTCCAGCCGCATCTGGTGGAGATACATATCGCTGTCGCCAACCCACATATACATTACGATGCTGGCGTTGTCGAGAGTTGAGGGATTAGTCGTGCTGCCAGAGAGAGTATTTAGCTTGTCGAGGTCGAAGTCGACCTTGTACTTGGTTGTAGGTGCTCCGTTGATAGCTTCCTTACCCATATCGGTGACCGTGAGCGCGTCTGCCAGCTCAGGGTCAAGTCCTGTCATGCCCATTCCCATGCCCGGCATCAAGCCTGTGCTGCCTGTGTCACTGAGATTGGATACGTACCACTTGTCATCACCCTCGGTCGAGAGGCCGGTCATCTTGAAATAAAGCTTCTGGTCCAGGGTGATCGTGCTGATGGTAAAGGAGTTTGGGCTGCCCGGCGTCGCAGGTAAATCAGGCGCTGACAGCGTCATATCCAGTTGCAGCTTGTCTTTCGCCATCTGGCCGCTACCGCTGATCTGGATGGTCACATCCTCGCCGATGCCTTTGCTCGTGATGTTGCCGCTGATATCGAACTTAGCCGACGACGGTTCCTTTGTCATGGGCAGTTGGTCTGAAAGCGACCGCGCGTCTGCACTTTGGACCATACCAAGGGCAAGGCTCAGCGTCATGATTAGTGACAATAACCATGACCGTTTACGAATCCTCATTGATGTCTCCCTCCTGCTTCTGAACTGGCCTATTGTTACCTGGATGGCTTCATCGTTGGGGTGCTACTAACTGAAGATTATAGCACCTATAGAGGCCAGGCGGAATACGCATACTGCATAAACGGCTATGTGCTCCATGACTTGGGAACGAACAGCCTGTCGAATGTGCTGATGGCGAACCTGTCGGTCATGCCCGATATGTAATCGACCACCAGGCGCTCGTTCGGCTCGTTGCGCGGGTTACGCTTCATCTCAGGCGGCAACTCCTCTATGTGGTTGCAGAAGTAGTCGAAGAGGGAGTTGATAAGGTGGTCTACCTTGCTTACCTCGGCCTTGGCCTCGGAGCCGACGTAGACTCTGTTGTATAAGAAGTGCTTCAACGTATCGGCGGCTGCCTCTATCTGTGGGCTTACCTTAAGCTCTACTTCTTTGCGGTCGACGTTTACCGTTTCGCCTTCCGGGTAGGCTATGTGCCAATTTTGCTCTATGATGTCAGTCACGAGGGTATTGATGCGTACAGAGTTTGTATCTCCGAGTAGCTCGGCCACTTCCGGGGGCACATCAGAAGGCTTTATAATTCTGGCCCTCATTGCGTCATCTGTGTCGTGATTGATGTAGGCAATTGTATCGGCCAGCTTGACTATCTTCGACTCGATTGAGCCGTGGCCCATTCCCTCCGATGACAATCCCTCTTCCACAGGCGTAGAAGTGACCAGCGCCTCACGCACTTCGTTAGTCAGGTTCAGCCCCGCGCCATCCCGCGCCAGGTAATCTACAATTCGCAAAGATTGATGATTGTGCTTGAAAGTGGCGTCGTATATCTGCCTCAGCGCGTCTTCGCCTGCATGACCGAAAGGGGTGTGCCCCAGGTCGTGCGCGAGGGCTATGGCCTCAGTGACATCCTCGTTCATGCGGAGGGCGCGGGCGATGGTGCGTGCTATCTGGGACATCTCCAGGGTATGGGTCAGGCGGGTGCGGTAATGATCGCCGATGGGGCCGATGAAGACCTGGGTCTTATGTTTGAGCCGCCTGAACGACTTGGAGTGGATGATGCGGTCGCGGTCGCGCATGAAAGCCGTCCGCAGAGGGGACTCCTCCTCGGGCACGGGCCGGGAAGCCTCCGCCGCCTTCGCCGCAAGGGGCGACAACCGCGCATATTCCTCCTGCTCCAGCCTCTCTCGTATGTGATGTGAACTAATCTTGCTCATGCTTACTCCCTTTTAACCACCAAGACGCCAAGAACGCCAAGGACACCAAGAATTTATAGGATTATTCTCTTGATGCCGTGTTTGAGGTAAGGTACGTTGAAATTGATTAGAAGACCAAGTTTATGTCCGGTTGCCCGCAGATAGGAGAGCAGTTGGGCAGTGTGGATTGGCGCTAATCCATCTACTGCCTTTAACTCGATGACTAGAGTCTCATCAATTAATAAATCTAGCCTACCCTGGCCTACAGTTTGTCTTTTGTACTTCAAAGTTACAGTAGGCTGGCGCGCAAAAGGTATACCCCGTAGCTGAAGCTCCACACAAAGTGCTTCCTCGTATACCGACTCCAAGAAGCCAGGACCAAGCAGCCGGTGGACCTCAAGCGCGGCACCGATAACCTCATGTGCCAGTCTATCAAGCTCCTCTCCCACATTATCAATAATCTTGGTGTCCTTGGCGTTCTTGGCGTCTTGGTGGTTAATCAAACTACTTGTCCTTCTCCCCCGATGATAGGGCGGCCTGGGCGGCGGCGAGGCGGGCTACAGGCACTCTATAGGGGCTGCAACTTACATAGTCCAACCCTGCGTTGTGGCAGAACTCGATGGAGGAGGGGTCGCCGCCGTGCTCGCCGCAGATGCCTACCTTCAGGTCGGGGCGAGTCTTGCGGCCTTCTTCCACTGCTATCTGTATAAGTCGACCCACGCCGTCGCGGTCAAGTGTCTGGAATGGGTTCTCCGGCAAGATGCCCATCTCGACATACTGGAGCAAGAACTTGCCTTCTGCATCGTCTCTCGAATAGCCGTAGGTCGTCTGGGTCAGGTCGTTCGTGCCGAAGGAGAAGAACTCGGCGTACTCGGCTATCTCACGGGCGGTGAGCGCGGCGCGTGGCACCTCGATCATCGTGCCGAACTTGTAAGGTATCTCTCTGCCTGCTTCCTTCGTAACTTCCCGCGCCACTCCCTCTAGCTGCGCCCGCACCTGCTTAAGCTCATTTACGTGCCCCACAAGCGGAATCATAATCTCCGGGTGCGACTCCAGCCCCTCGTTGAGCAGCCGGACCGACGCCCTCAGGATCGCCCGCACCTGCATATCGTTGATCGCCGGGTACATCAGCCCCAGGCGACACCCCCTCAGTCCCAGCATCGGGTTCTGCTCGCGCATCTGCCCGACGATACCCAGCAGGTGTTCTTTCTGCTTGTATTCTTCACTCTCCGTTTCGCCCCTCATCCGCATCTCGGTGGTGGCGACCAATAGCTCCTCATAAGAAGGCAAGAACTCATGCAGGGGCGGGTCGAGCAGGCGGATAACGGTCGGCCTGCCCTCCATCGCCTTCAGGATGCCGTAGAAGTCGCCCTGCTGTATCTGCTCCAATTGGGCTAGTGCAGATTTGTAATCCCTCGTCTCCTGAGAGTCTTGTGCGGCTGCCTTCGCGCGCTCCAATGCCTCCTCTGCTTCGGACCTCTTGTCTTCATCTTCGAGGTTGTCGAGCGCCATCTGCGCATCATATACAGCGCCTTCCAGACGCGTGCCTTCCGCCGCGGAGAGGATCATCTGCCTTACCACAGGCAGCCTTACTTCCTCGAAGAACATGTGCTCGGTGCGACAAAGCCCTATCCCTTCCGCGCCGTAGCCTACCGCCTTTGCGGCATCTCGCGGATAATCAGCATTTGCCCACACGCCCAACCGACGCACTTCGTCGGCCCACTGCAGCAGAGTTATAAGCTCGTGCTCCTCTTCGTACTTAGGCTCAATGAGCATGATCGACCCGGCGAACACCTCGCCTGTCGTGCCGTCCATCGAGATGATGTCGCCTTCTCGGATCGTCTGGCCGTTGGCGGTGAAGTAACCTTCTTCGTCGTTTACTTTCAGGCCGCCGTTCTCGGCTCCGACCACGCACACCTTGCCAAACTGTCGGGCCACCACCGCCGCGTGGGATGTCGCCCCGCCCCTCGCGGTCAGTACGCCAGCAGAAGCTATCATGCCGTGTACATCCTCCGGGTTGGTCTCTTCACGCACGAGGATGACCGAGTCGCCGACATGGCCCACGCGCTCGGCTTCGTCCGCCGTGAAGATCGCTTTGCCAACAGCCGCACCCGGTGCCGCATTGAGGCCGACAGCCAGCAGCTTACCTTCGTTGCGCGCGCGCTCCTTGTCGTTATCATCGAACCGAGGCAAGAGGAGTTGCACCACGTGAGCAGGCTCCACCCTGCCAAGCGCCTCTTCCTTAGAGATCAGCTTTTCCGCCACCATTTCTACCGCGATCTTCACCGCCGAGGCCGCCGTTCGCTTACCGGAGCGTGTTTGCAACATGTACAGCTTGCCCCGCTCGATGGTGAACTCCATGTCCTGCATATCGCGGTACTTCTGCTCAAGCCTCTGCCCGATCTCCTCGAATTGCCTGTAGACCTCCGGCATCTCCTGCTGTAGCTGGGCTATCTTCTGGGGCGTGCGGATGCCCGCTACCACATCCTCGCCCTGAGCGTTGGTCAGGTATTCACCATACAGCTTGTTCTCGCCCGTGGCCGGGTCTCGCGTGAAGGCGACGCCCGTGCCCGAGTCGTCGCCCATGTTGCCGAAGACCATCATCACGATATTCACTGCCGTGCCAATATCGTGTGGTATGTCCTGCGCGTTACGGTAAGCGAAAGCCCTCGGCGAGTTCCACGAGTTGAACACGGCCTCGATTGCCAGTTTCAACTGCTCGTATGGGTCGTCGGGGAAGGGCCGTCCTGCTTCACGCTGCACCGCCTCCTTATACTGCTCGACAAGCTGGTTTAGGTCGTCTGCGGTAAGCTCAGTGTCTAGTTTGACATCTCGCTGCTCCTTCATGCCGTCAAGCATCTCATCGAAGTGCTTGGCCTCGACGCCCATGACGATGCGCCCGAAAAGCTGGATGAAGCGCCGGTAAGCGTCGTAGCCGAAGCGGTCGTTGCCGGTTAGCTTGATGAGGCCCCGCAGCGTCTCCGGGTTCAGCCCCAGGTTGAGTATCGTGTCCATCATGCCCGGCATGGAGAATTTAGCCCCCGACCGCACCGATACGAGCAGCGGGTTGGTCGGGTCGCCCAGCTTCTTGCCTGCCTCCTGCTCCACGGTACGCAGTGCCTCCAACGCCTGCTCCCACATCCCAGGGGGGAACTGCTTGCGGTTCTCATAGAAAGCCCGGCAAGCCTCGGTGGTGATAGTGAACCCTGGAGGAACCGGCAGGCCCACGTTGGTCATCTCCGAGAGGCCCGCCCCCTTCCCACCGAGCAGGTCGCGCATCTTGGAGTTTCCCTCGTGGAAGAGGTATACCCATTTGCGGGTAGTCGATGTGTCTTGCTGTTTGTCGTTGATCGTGGTTGCCATTGGTGTTAATGCTCCTTACCTTCAGAATAAGTTCTATTAGAGGTCGCTAATTGCGTGTCCATATCTGGTGTTGGCTTGTTCTTCTGTGAGCAGAGTCAGGCGGGAAGGTTCTCCACCATGCATTTCGCTGCGTGGATAAGTGTGCTCCCAATAGCGCCCATCTTGGGGGTTCCGGTAAAGTGTGCTCCACCCGCCTTCTGCTATCGCTACTTTTTGCAGGCTATTCGCAATTAGCCATTCTATTCTTTCACACGGTGTATCCCCTACTACTTTGCTATTTACCAGTATCCAGTTGCCAATCAGATCTGTATCCTCTGGCGTTAAATGCATCATCTTATGCCCCTGTAAGCCGCTACATGGATAAATATTCGTTGGCTGTCTTGAATATACTACTCAAACAGCCTCCGCAGCACATCTGTATTGTCCGATGTTTTCTAGGTGTTCATGGTTGTACAACACATACTTTCATTGTAGCAAATAACCTGATCTCACCCCTTCTCGCTCAAATACACAACCAAATCAGTCTGCGGCACCTCCACGCCCAACTGCCCCAGCATAGAGGCTATCTGCGCCCGGTGCTCAGTCTGGTGGTTCGTCACTTGAAGGAGCATATGCCACACCTTGCGCGTCCTGACTTTGCCATCAGCGGCGCTGTAGGTGATCTCACGTTCCAGGTTTGCTTCGTTGATGATATTGAGGTAATCTACTGCCTCGGTATGCGTATCGTCCCACCACTGGATTAGGGCCTGTAGATCGGCAAAGTCCTCGCCTTTTGGTGTCTCCATAGGTGACTCGCCCTTGCACCTTTGCAGCCATAGCCATTCGGAGGCGGCAAGGTGGGCGAAGGTGTCGTGGATGGAGCCGTAAACACCTTTCACTTCGCCTTGTTTCAGATGACTCTCCTCCAAGCCCTCGATTGCGCCCAGCAGTTTGTCTCGCGCCCAGAGAGAGTAGTCGAAGAGCGTGCGTAGCATCACAAGGGCATAGGTGGGTACTTCGGCAAGAGGCCAACCTGCGGTTTGTGTAGATACCTTAACTTCACCGCTCACTGGCACAACAGGGTGGCCCAGGAACGTGCCTGATGGCTGCCCCTCAAGTTGAAGCACCTCTACAACTTGTCTGCGTACCTTCTCAAGAGAAACACCCAGGCTCTCCAGAATACCTGCCGCAATGCCCTCGCCCTCTCTGACCAATCCCAGCAGGAGGTGCTCGGTGCCAATGTAGTGGTGGTTCAAGCGGCGAGACTCATCAACGGCAAGCTCTATCACGCGCTTCGCACGAGGTGTAAGTCCAATCTCGCCCATTACCTGACTATCACCTACGCCTATAATAAACTCAACGGCGGTGCGCACCTTGTGAAGATATGCACCCAAATTATTGAGCACGCGAGCGGCAACACCCTCATCTTCCCGCACCAGGCCAAGAAGGAAATGCTCGGTGCCAATATAATTATGGTTGAAGCGCTGGGCCTCTTCCTGTGCGAGCTGCAATACTTTACGCGCCCGCTCGGT
Organism: Chloroflexia bacterium; assembly: GCA_038246925.1. GTDB lineage: Bacteria > Chloroflexota > Chloroflexia > QHBQ01 > JADMIH01 > JADMIH01. The sequence continues at coordinate 200 of JBBRVL010000087.1, read as the reverse complement.
GAACTTGTCGAACCTATCCGTCATCGGCTTGTCCTTAGTCAGCTATATACTTATTACTAGGGTCTTATGCTAGTTATTTGGAGGTTTTGAGCGAATAATGAGCAGCTATTTACTGCTGGAAAGGCAAACACAGCCTAGTTGGCTACAAAAAGCACCTGTTCTCACCCGTTTTTGGCCTGTGCAGGCACAAGTTTGCCAAG
>JBBRVL010000086.1:0-11699 GCA_038246925.1 Chloroflexia bacterium | reverse complement strand
TCCCTATCCGCCCGAACAGACGCCTGTTCAAGCCGAAGTAGACCGCCAGCGCACCTACGAGGCCGAAGATCGCGCCTGATGCGCCCACCCCTGGTATATTGAAAGGAGAGGAGATAAAGCTCGCCACGCTACCACCGAGCGCCGAGATAAAATAGATGGCGAAGAAGCGCGCTTTGCCCAGGAACCCCTCAAGGTCCATCCCGATGAAGTATAGGGCCGAGCCATTCAGGAAGAGATGAAGCAGGCCCCCGTGCAGAAAGGTCGAGGTGATGAGCCTCCACCACTCGCCCTGGTAGACCAGCCCGTTCACTTTGGCTCCCCAGGCTACCAGAAGCGCGGGATTCTCGGTTGCATCGAGCGACCCTCCCACCACCGACATCACTGCAAATATAGCCACTATCATCCCAAGCAGGAGCGGGGTGAAGAATGGCTTTTCAGCCGGGACCTTGAGCCAGACACGGGTATCAACGGAGCGGGGGGTTGCAGCCCTCATATCGCCGATATAGAAAGGGGACGCCGGGGGAGTCGCTGGAGGGGCCAGGATGGTCCTTTCTAAAACGTTATCTCGCGCAGGATCATCAGGCTCCGGAAGAGGTGCGTACATACTCTATTATACGCAATAGACAAGCAATCGGTGCGAAAGAGGACGAATTATGAATTGGCCGTCACCGGCTAATGTAATCAATAGTAACTCTGCGTTCTCTGCTTCCTTTGCGCCTTTGCGTTTCAACCCATCATTCATAATTCAAAACTCATAATTCCTGAAGGGTGGACCACCTGAGGAGTTCGGCAACGCTCCATGCCTGCGAGATGCAGCCTTTAGGGGTGTGTGGAGTGTTGGCGTCAAATATTTCACTTATAGTGCCTAGCCCCGCATCGGCCAGGTGTGGGCGTAGCCTCGGAAGAGTAGCCCGGAACTCAGCATGGGCGGCGCTGTCTCCTTCTATTGTGGCGACTGCATCAAAATAAGGGCCGAGGAGCCACGTCCAAACCGTGCCGTTATGGTAGGCAGCATCACGCTCGCGCCTGGCGCCTTCGTAGACCCCAACGTACCGAGAATCGTCAGGCGGCAGAGTACGCAGTCCATAAGGTGTGAAAAGCTGCTCTCTCACCGCACTGAGGGCCAGCCGTGCCTGGTCGTGGGGCAGCAGGTCGGACATTGCCAGGGCGATTAGCTGGTTTGGGCGTAACGAAGCGTCATCGCCATCAGGGCCGTCTACCACATCGTAGAGATAAGCGCCGCCTTCATACCAGAAGCGCTCACGAAACGACTCTTCAGCCTGTCGCGCCAGCGTTACGAGTTTTGAGTTTTGAGTTTTGAGTTTTGAATTAGGGCTGAGTGAGATTGCCAACCTCTCCATCAGGCGCAGCGCTGCTATCCAGAGGGCATTTATCTCCACAGGCTTCCCGATGCGCGGAGTTGCTACCCAGTCGCCCACCTTGGCGTCCATCCAGGTAAGCTGCACCCCTTCCTCACCCGCCCTGAGAAGACCATCCTGGGGATCGACACCAATTCCATAAAGCGTCCCACTCACGTGTTTCTCTATAACCTCCATCAGCAGAGGATAGAGGTCTTGGGCTACTTGTGGGCTGCCTGTCGCCTGCCACAAACGTTCGAGGGCGACGAACATCCAGAGTGTGGCATCGGCGGTATTGTAGTGTGGGACGCTGCCTGCATCGGGGAAGTTGTTAGGGAGGAGACCATCACGCAGGAAGAGGGCAAATGCGCGTAGCACTTCCTCTGCTTCACCAGCACGGCCAGTGGGTAGCATCAAGCCGGGAAGGGCGACCATGGTATCGCGCCCCCAATCGGTGAACCAATGATACCCTGCTATCACGGTGGGCACCTCTATCGATTTTGGGTTTTGGATTTTGGGTTTTGGATTTGAACTTGGTGACTCCAAAATCGGGGTGCCCTCTGGGCTGACAAAACCCAAAATCGGACGCCTTACGATGAATGTATCGGCTGCCAGCACGAGTTGGGCGATAAAGGCTTCTTCGGAAGCGTCGGGTGAAGCAGCGTCTTCTTTATCTGCTTCTATACCGATACCGGCACTAGCGAGTAGATTACGTTGCCTCTCCTCTTCTCGCTCAAGCGCACCTTCTATGAGGATTGCCGTTTCCTCGGGCGGCTCGGTGCTTGCTATCAGCGTGACTTCCTCGCCCGGCTGTAGCACCACCCTTATGACACCAGGGAGATAGAGGTCCTCTTTATCCGTGTAACCACGCTCTACCTCTCGCCTGTAGACGAAGTTCCAGTACCAAACCCCTGTATGAGTGAAGTCAGCGTCGGGGGATGCGTATATCCAGAACGGCTCTGAGTCGGCGCGTGCTTTGATCTTGCAGCCCCCCTCGACCGCTTCTACCCCGAAGTCCCAATCAAACACGCCCCTTGTGATTTCGTGATAGTCTCGGTAGTTGCACAAAGGATGCAGGATGAGGCAGCATTCACCATCTCCTTCGAGATAGCTGTAGCGCACGTACGTGGTGTTATGCCGATGTTCCATCCAGACTGTCTTATGGAGAAGACTATCGCCCATGCGGAACAGGGTGGAGGGAAGGCCGTTGCGTATGGCGAACTCTTCAATATGCACGAAGCCCGTAGGTTGTATTTTCTCTCCGGCGTACTCATTAGAGGCGAGGTAATAAGTGCGCCCGTCTATCTCGGCTTCCTCATTGATGTTGGCGAGCAAGACGGTACGCCCGACGGGTGGTTCTAAGGCTGCTACAAGCAGACCATGATAACGGCGCGTGTTGATCCCCACGATAGTACTCGATGCGTAGCCACCGATGCCGTTAGCAACCAGCCACTCCTTGTCGAGTGCCTGGTCAAGGTCAACGCATACATCGCGGGGGATGAGAATCATGACCTATTCTATCATGCTTGTCTATAGCTACTGAGGAGCGTGAAACGTGAAGCGTGAAACGTGAGCTATCAGCCGTCAGCCGTCAGCCATCAGCCAAGAAAGGCCACCCACTACTAACCCCTAACCCCGAATCTCCAAAAGACTCTACCTTCTCTGCGCCTCTGCGGTTCAATAAAACTCTTGGCCTGAATGCGAAGCAGAACCACTTGGCGTCTTGGCGTTTACGTAATCACGTTTCACGTTTCACGTTTCTCTCACTGATAAAGTCGTGGATAGCGGCATAGACCTCCTCCCTGGCCTTGTCTACCGTCACGATGTGGAAGCCTTTATCGAGAGTGAGGAGGCTCTTGTCTGGCGAGCCGAGGCGGCGGTAGATGTAACGTGAGCTTGCGGGAGGCACCACGTGGTCGCGGCGGGCGCGTATGATGAGAGCGGGCACTTTTACCAGCGGCAACGATGCGCGCACCAGAGGGAGGAACTCGACCAGTGAGGCGATTGCGTCGACAGGTGCGCTCATGTAGTTGACGTGGTTCGCCCTGGCGACCGGGTCCTGTATGTCTCGGAAAGGCTTTTTCATGTAAGGCACGCGCCGCCGCATCCTGTTCAACACGAACCCTAAGGGTCTCGGCAGAAATATGGGTGCCGACATCGCCACCACTCCCGCTATATCGGCGCTGCGTCGAGCCGCCACGTAAAGCGACAGCGCGCCGCCCAGTGACAACCCGACCAGATAGACGCGCCTGCAACTAACAAGCATGGCATCCAACTGCGCATCAACCTCGGTGTGCCAGTCGCGCCACGTTACATTCTGAAGGTCGGCGGGCGTGGTGCCATGCCCCGGTAACAGTCCGGCGCTCGCGGCGATCCCTCTATCTGCCAGATAACGGCCCAGGCCCCTCATCTCGAAGGGAGTAGAAGTAAAGCCATGCACCAAGAGGCAACCTATCTCCCCTGCTTCGTACAAGAACGGCTCCGCACCATGCATAATCGGACTTAAGATCGAAGCCGTAAGGGTGGACCCGTGTGTCCACCCTGTCAGGGCTGTGGTCGCTGATAGAGTCATGGCCTGGTGCGCACTATTGCGTCCGTTGCCAGGGCAAACGATTGACTGCTCAAGGTGATGCTCGCGCCTAACTGGCTTTGCCCCTTTTCGCGCAGGCGGAAGGTGCCCAGTTGGGACAGCAGCACATCGAAGGGTCGTTGGTTGCCGGGGTGGTACTCGAACACAGCACGCTCGAAGTATTGCACAGTGTATGATCTGCCGTTCAAGTCTGATACTTCGGTGAACTCTTCAGAGAGTGGGTAGCCTTGTTGAGACAGCCCACCGTTCTGCCGCCAGTATTCTAGGAACCTCCCGCCTACACGCTTCCCGGTCTGGGGAAAGAGCGTCGATCCGGGGTCGTTGTTCGGCTTCTGGTTGGGCGCGCCGTTCGGGTATTTCTTCTTGTACTGGAAGGCGCCTAACTGCGAGAGGAGCACGTTGAATGGAGGCTGGTTCTCCGGGTGGTACTCGAACACTGCTCTCTCGAAGTACTGCACTGTGTATGGCTTACCATCGAGGTCGGATATTTCGCCAAGCACCTCGGAGATAGGGAAGCCTTGTTGCGCCAGGCCGCCGTTCTTTTCCCAGTAGTCCAGGAACAGGCCGCGCACCGTCTTGCCTGTCTCCGGGAAGAGACGGCTGTTGCTGCCTGGAATAGATATGGTAGGCACAGCACCCGGAGTGACGGCCGAGCCTACTGTAGGTGTCTGTACTGGTGTACCAGGCCCGACTATTCGCTTGAGCGTACCCGCCGAATACCCACCACCCTCTATGTACCAGAACGCGCCGTCAGGTCCCGTCTCGAGGTCCATGTTGGTCTCTACGCCCTGCACTACATTGGTGGTCGTGGCCGTCGTCCGGTCGTTATTCAGGTAGAAGTGGCGCAGCTTACCGCCCGTGTATGCTGCCATGAATAGGTGGTTACGCCACTGCGGAATCTGGTGGCCTGTGTAGACCATTATGCCGGTAGGCGCTTCGCAACAGGCATCGCTATCAAGGAACCAGAGAGGGGCGATGTTGTTGAACCTGGGGTCAGGAGACGCGCCCTCACAGATGCTTGTGCTGCGCCAGCCATAGTTGAAGCCCGCTTCGATCCGGTTCATCTCATCGTCGCAGCCAGGGCCGTTCTCGCTGGCGAATATCCTGCCCCGAACTATCGGGTCGAATGTGAAGTCGAAACTGTTGCGCAGCCCAACCGCGTATATCGAGCCAAGCGCGCCCGGCTCGTTGAAGTTCGGATTGTCGCCGGGGTTGCTGCCGTCTGGATTGATACGGTGTAGCTTGCCGTTCTTCGATGTCAGGTTCTGGGCATTTGCGGCATTCGCGCTATCGCCAATTGTCACATAGAGCTTCCCGTCGGGGCCGAAGTGGATATTGCCGCCGTCGTGGTTACCCGCCGTCTGTGGAGAGGAGAATATATCGACCGAGTTCGAGCCGATCCCATCGCGCTCAACGAAGCGTGCCACCTTGTTTTCGGTGGCCCCACACCCCGGCCCCTGCGTATAGTAGACATATATGTAGTGGTTAGCAGTGAAATTCGGGTCTATTGCGATACCGAGCAGGCCGCGCTCCGAGCACGTGCTGACGTTGTAGGTAATTACCGCGTTTGGTTGGAGCGCACCATTGGCGAAAAGCCGCACTTTGCCGGTTGATTTTTCGGTGTAAAATAGTCGCCCGCTGGGATCGAAAGCCATCGCCACGGGGTCTTCCATGCCGGTAAGCAGGGTCTCTATGCGCGCGCCGGGGGGCAGTCCCTCAGTCCCTTCCCTCGCCTGGGCAGCCGAAGGTGAAGGTAAGCCTGAGAGGGCCAGCCCACTTACGATGAAAGCCGCCAGAACAGCCAATCCGATAGGTCTCTTTAGCGATGTAAGCATGATGTACCTTGTCACCTTTCTCTAGCCACCGGTTCAGTGGAGGCCACCCCTTCGCTAGTGCCCGGTCCTGTCTTCCCACCACTTGCTGAGGGTAGAACGAACAACGGCACCTGGCCGCCAACTTTCAACCTGGAAGCTTGTACACAGAAGTGGGCATACTAACCAACTGTGGTATAGTTCTCGCTACTTGTCATACACTGTAACCACTCGTTCGGTTCCTGACGTGACGACTGGTCACTCACCACTCATCACTAAAGTATACAAGGACGGTTTCATGACTGACAAACAGACAGCCCATATCGTATTCCTGTTCGACGTGGACAATACGCTGCTCGATAACGACCGCTCGAAGGCTGATATGCAAGCGAAACTTCTCGATTTGCTCGGAGAAGATGGGGCGAAACGCTTCTGGGAGCTTTACGAAGAGGTACGCAAAGAGCTCGATGTTGTCAGCTACCCTGAGACGCTAGAGCGGTTTGCGCGCAACTGGGAAGACAAAGAAGTGGCTCGGAAGGCTGCCGACCTGATCGATAACTGGCCTTACAAAGAGTATCTATATCCGGGGAGCCTACCTGCCCTGGAATACCTTACCACGATAGGCGAGATTGGCATTCTCTCGGACGGAGACGGTGACTACCAGCCCCGCAAGATAGCCAATGCCGGCCTGACAGAGGCGGTCGGAGGACCGGCCGATGTGCTGATTTATACCCACAAAGAGACCTGTTTTGAGGATGTGATGAAGCGTCTACCGGGCAGGCATTATGTGCTTGTCGAGGATAAAGAGAAGTTACTTGCCAGCGCAAAGGAGTTCATGGGCGACAAGGTGACTACTGTGTGGGTGAAGCAAGGCCATTATGCCCACGACCCTGAAGCCTACCGCAAGCCTGATCCCGATATAGTGCTGGAGAAGATAGGTGATCTTTGCGAGCTTGATAAGAACGATTTTAACAACCATTTTAACAAGGATTTCACTTCAAAGCGACGTGATAAGGGAACAACCTAATCACTAGATTTGGCTTACCGCAACTTTTGAGTCCCTCACTGCTTCCGCGAATGCCCTGATCAAGGGGTGTCTAATGCCTGCAAGTGCGGCTCTCTCCGGCTGATAGAGGGTGCAGATAAAGAAGGGATGGCCTGTAAGCTCAACTACTCTGACCTCGTCGTTCTCGTCAACGCCCGTGATACGCATATTGCCGTTCTCGAGTACAGAACGGTACTCCGGGTTCAAGCCGAAGCTGCAACTATATTCTTCCTCTACTTCGCTCTTGTCGTATATCTCCCTTATTCTCGACCCTTCTTTGAGCCGGACTATACCCTTTATGTTCACCAGCGAGCAGGTGAGCGGAGATATGAAAAGGACCGAAGCGTCAGGGTTCGACTCGGCGTGATCTGCCTCTCTGATACCCAGCACGTTCCTGGCGTACTCGATTAGCCCGTGCTGGAAGCCGCCGCACGTGCCGAGGAAAGGCAGGCCCGTTTCTCGCGCAAACCTTATCGCATCGAGCGCACCCTCGAAGCTAGCGAAGGGGCTGCCGGGGACGCACCATATGGCATCATAGCCGGATAGACGGTGCTCTGCATTACCCTCTACTTCGTTGGTAGGTGCCCACTCAGACACGACTTCGCACCCGATTTCCTCAGAAGCCATAGCAAGGGCAATAGGAATAGCCTTGTGGGCTTTGACATCAGGGCTGTATTCTCCTATGAGGGCCACTTTTCTAGTATTCATAATCATGTCTCCTGATGAGTGGTCAGTAGCCACATCACTCATCACTCATTACTTTCAACTCACCTAAAGCTGCTTACGGTAAACAGTAGACTTAGATACAACCTGGTAGCCCATACTTTCGTAGAGGCGGAGTGCGCCGCTTGGGTTCTCGGTATCGACGCCGAGGGCTGTTTGTGTCATCCCGCGTTCTTTGTGTATCTGCATACTGCGGGCAAGGAGCGCCCGGGCCAGTCCTCTCTTGCGCCAGGGACGGCGCACGCTGATATCCTCGGTGTAGCCCAGTTTGCGCCCCATGCGCTCATTGTATTCATGGTTGATATAGTTGAGGATCGAGCCTGCCACCTGATTGCCGTCCCAGGCAACCGTCCAGAGGTCGGGCTGAAGCAGCGGGTCCGTAACAAAGCTATCAAAATCGTTCTCGTCAACCTCACCGGCTCCCCAGTGGTCGCGGAATGCCTCATAGGTCGCCTCCCAAATAGCCTTGTACTGCTCCGGCTTGGCGGGACGCATCTCCAATCCCTCAGGCATAGGCACATCCGGTATATGTTCGAGGTCGGGCGTTTCCATGTGGAACTCGTAACGTACCGGCTCGTAGCCCTCAGCCTTGAGCAGGTTCTCCAGGCCGGCCATGTTGGAATGGGCTTCAGTGCTGGCGAGAGCAGTTACTTCCTCACGGTCCGCCTGCTGTGCCTCTATCTCGTGGGCGCGGGCCTCAGACCATCTTATCATGGCGCGGCCCAGGCCCTTCCCCCGCCACTCTGGCAGCACAAAACCGAAGTGCCAGTAGGCGCGTGGACCTTCAAGCTCGCGGTCCCAGAAGACCCGGTTGTACGCTATCATCTTACCATCAACTTCGGCGACCAATACGTCCTTGCGAGGGTCGTGGTGGCTGGTGGTGCTATAGAGGTGCGTAATCGTCTCGAGGGTATGCAGGTCGTGGTCCTGCCTGTCGGCGACCTTACTACCATTATTGACCGCGAGCATAGCCGGGTAATCGTTGTCAGGATCGAAGTGGCGGAATGAGAGGCCATGGATGGAGGGTGCATCCTGTACGGCAATACTTTGCGTTGGATGTGTCTTGTTCATATTTGATGCCTATCCCTTTATAAGCTGCTCTAAGAGGGTGTTTGGTAATTGGGGTAAGTCGAGAAGTATGCTTTGTCATTCTGAACGAAGTGAAGAATCACTACGGGGGAGTAAGTGCTAAGGAGACTGATTCTTCGCTTCGTTCAGAATGACAAAGATAAACATCCGCTTGTTCATCTATATTTGTTCACTGCTAAACATCCTCTAACTACCTATGACCAGATATTGCTTGCCCACACGCCCGCTACATACCATGTCTTATCGCACCCGGACATAAGCGCCGCGAGTTCGATGGAGGGGTGCAATCATAATTCAAAACTATAATAATCTTGGCGAGATGAGCGTAGCGAACTATTGGCGCTCTTGGCGTCTTGGCGGTATGAGCGTAGCGAACTCTCGTAATTCGTAATGCACAAAGCCGAGAAGGCTCACAACTGGCGTTCGGCGCCCACAGGAATACGGTCCAGGTCCATTTCGGTCTGCTGGAAGTCGATCTCCAGCCGCCCACCCGTACTGCCCTTACCGTTTGAACGAGCAGAATTACTCACCTCTTCCAGCGCCATTTTGCTGTTTACCTCGAACTCCATCTGCACAGGCACAGGGTAATCGCCCGTGAAGCAGCCTGAGCAAAGGACGTCGCTGTTCCTGCCTACCGCGCGGAAGAGGCCCGGCAGGCTCAGGTAGCCCAGCGAGTCCGCGCCGATATGCCTACCGATTTCCTCCACGCTCATCCTGTGGGCAATAAGCTCTTCGCGCCGGGCGGTGTCTACGCCGAGGTAGCAAGGGTGGCTCATCGCGGGCGAGTGGATGCGGACGTGTACCTCGGTCGCCCCAGCCTTTCTTAGAAGCTCAACGATTGGCTTGGTGGTCGTGCCCCTGACGATGGAGTCGTCGACAATCACCACGCGCTTCCCGGCGAGTATCTCAGGCAAAGGGTTGAACTTGAGGCCAATGCCAAGCTCGCGCAGGTGCTGGTGGGGCTGGATGAAAGTGCGCCCGATGTAGCGGTTCTTGATAAGGCCCTCGGTGTAAGGGATGCCCGACTCCAGCGCATAGCCGATAGCTGCGGGTGTGGCCGAGTCCGGCACGCCTATAACTATGTCGGCGTCCGCAGGGTGCTCTCTGGCAAGCTCGCGGCCCATCTTCTGCCGGGCTGCGTAAAGCGATACGTTATTGATGACGCTGTCGGGGCGGGCAAAGTAGATGTACTCGAACACGCATAGCGCCGGGTTCGTGCTAGGCACATCCCCGTACGATGTAAGCCCCTCTTTGCCTATGGTCACGATCTCGCCTGGGGCTATTTCACGCACAAACTCCGCACCTACTGTCATGAGCGCGCACGACTCGGAAGCCACCACCCAGCCGCCGCCCGGCAGCTTGCCCAGGCAGAGCGGACGTATCGCCATGGGGTCGCGCACCGCGATGAGGTGTGTAGGTGTTAGCAGGGCCAGTGAATAGGCCCCGGTGAGCCTTGACATCGCCCGCCGGAATTTGGCCGACCAGCTTGCTCCATGAGAAGCTACCGCCAGTTTGCCTATAACTTCGCTGTCAGACGTGGTCTCGAACTGTACGTCCTTCGCGGCTAACTCGGCATGGAGGGCGTTGGAGTTGGTGATATTGCCGTTGTGTCCCAGCGCAAGCCAGCCGAGGGCGGGATCGTCCAGGCGCAGGGGCTGGGCATTGCAGAGGCGGGAGGAGCCTGTTGTTGAATAGCGCGTGTGCCCGATGGCCGCGTGGCCAGTCAATCCCGCGAGCGATTCCTCATCGAAAGCAGTGGCGACCAGGCCCATGCGCGTGCGCAGCATGAGCGACTCGCCGTCGGTTGTGGCTATCCCAGCCGACTCCTGTCCACGGTGCTGCAAAGCGTAGAGGCCGAAGTAGGTGAGACGGGCAACATCCTCGCCGGGCGCGTAGACACCGAAGACGCCGCACTCTTCGTGGAGCTTGTCATCCAGTTTTGGATTTTGGATTTTGGATTTTGGATTTGCGCTCCGCATTGGAACCCTCTTCTTTCAGCTAGTAGCGTCTCGCTGTCCGCTAATTACTAAGTGCCTATTTCAAAACCGTCCCTCCTGGTCCGGCATATCAGTATCTTGGAGTTCATAGCCTTGCGTGTATGCTCCAGCGAAACTAACATCAGTCAATATTGCACCCTCAAAGTATGTAGCTTCGAGCAAAGAGCCTTTGAAAGTCGCACCCTCTAAATCTGCGCCTCGAAAGTCGGTACACTTTACGTTGCAGTTCAAGAAACTAACGTTCCTGAGATTAGCTTCACGTAAATCAAGATCAGACAACCACCCTCGATGAAAGGTAGCATCAGCCAGAGTGACATTACGCAGATTTGCTCTTTCCGGAATGTCAACGTCCCAAAAGTAACGTTCCCCTGAATTATAGCGATGGATGAGTTCCTCTGCGCTGATAGGTGGTTGATAGTCCGGCGGTGGGTTCTCTGAAGGATTGCTTGACACGTTGGCGATAGTCTTTGTCTCCGTCGAGGGTATCTTTGCATTCCTTTTCTACAGCGGAAATTGGTTTTGAAAGGCGTCCTAATCTGACCACTCGTGTCAGCCAAGCCCGTTGCGCCACGCTCCATCTATCTCGGCAATGGGCAGGTCGACAACTATGCTGTCTTCACGGAAAAAGCCGACCCTTTCACCACTTGCCTTACCAATAGCGATAAGCCGTGCTCCTAAAGAGGCGGCCTTGCCTTCCAACTGTTCAAGTTTATCCTGGGGGATACCTACAATTATACGGGATGGCTCCTCGCTAAACAAGAGCACGTCCGACCTTATATGAGGATGTTCCCTATGTAACTCATCGAGGTTGACCTGAGCCCCTACACTGCCCGCGATGCACATCTCAGCAAGGGCAACTGCAAGCCCACCATCGCTGCAATCGTGCGCCACATCGACCAGGCCATCACGTATGGCCTCGCGGCAGGCTGACTGCACAGCCTTCTCCTCGTCGAAATCAACGGTAGGAGGCATACCGACCTTCAGCCCAAAGCAGGTCTCAACGTACTGGCTGGCCCCAAGCAAAGATGGGTCAGCGCCTTCTGCCTTCTGCCTTCTGCCTTCTGCCGAAAGCAGCCCAATCACCAG